>NZ_LKEK01000039.1:0-136943 GCF_001466905.1 Pseudomonas sp. ICMP 3272 | reverse complement strand
TCTTTTTGGTCGGCATACATGCACCTCTAGCTACATGTTATGCCCGAACACAAAATTTCTGACAGTCTCCAGTTTCGCGATACCGAAGAAAAAGCCCCCACCTGCTGGGGCTTTTTCTTGGATATCTTCAGATGCAATGACATTCGCCTTATCCGTCGCCACGCCTGGCCAAGATTTTTATGGCTCGTCAGTCGTTACTTTCTCCCGCAAGCCTACCGGCAAAATACTGCGCGGTCTCCGGATCAGTGCAGTACAGAAAGCAGCCCTTCATTCCACGGGTCATCAGTGTTCGATATGTGTTTTTTATTATCAGGTCTGTTTCCTGTTGCGCTAGGGCAGGTTGCTCCTTCATCAACTTTTTCCAACCTCGAATCGACTTATCATGCTTATCTCGGTCATGTGGTGATGTCACCACTCGTCCGTTCCGCACTACCAGATCCGGCCCGATGATCACTCCTATGTAATCCACCTCAAGACCCTGACAGGTATGGATGCACCCCACCTGCTCAATGGAGTTTTCAGCGATAATCCATAAGCTGCCGTCCTGATCCAGATTCCATTGGCGTGCGTAGTCGTCGCCGATAACAATATCCGAAGCCTTGGGGTCTTTTTTGCTGAGCCAAGGCCAGCAGTACCCCGCGACAACGCGAGCCTTGTTGCCGTGATTTTTCTGCTCTATAGCGGCATGCATGGCTTGAGGCGAATCGAACACCTTGAACTCATAGTCTCTGGTGTCGAGCAGGGGGTGAGCTGTTGGGCGAATCTCCAATACGTTGTCCAACCACGCAACGTAGCCATCAGAGCCACTGCAACGGAACTGGGATGACAGCACATACTCTTCCACGGTCGCGCCTTTGGCTTTGGCAAATGCGCGAATCGCCTGCTTGCTACCGATGTCGCTCAGGGTCACGCGCTGATCTTCGTCGATAAAGAAGATTGAGCACTTTGCTGAATCGATCAGCTCCTTGATTTGGTTTTCGCCAAGGTTTCCGTACAAGCCACTTTTTTCATTGAGCCTATGAGCCTCATCGATGATGAGCACATCATAGGTATTAGGTTCGGTATCGATGAATGCACCCGAACCGGAAAAGAAATTAGAGAAGTGGGTTCGCTTTACTGTGCCGATCAATTTACTCTCGTAAACTTTGCGTGGGGCAGCATTTTTGGACACATATTTGCTCAACAGGCTCAAGGCGGTGAGCCTTACCAGCAAGTTAATCGCCAATACCGTTTTTCCGGTACCCGGACCACCCTCAATAATCAACACTTTTGGTACTTCGATAGTCGCTTGGCTTGCTGCCGAGAGAGCGGACTCGAAAATGGTCTTTTGATCATCGATCAATATGAACTCAGGCTTGCCTTTCATTAGCCCACTTAGGGCTTCAGACAAAGCTTTGGACGGGCGAATTTTTCCGTTCGAAAGCTCGTAAAGCACCTCTTTATTGTCACCGTGAACAATGTGTTTCTTGAGGAAAACTCGCAGTTTTTCGAGCTCTGCGGGGCCTTTAAGGAACAAAGGTGCTCTGCTGGTATAGGGTTCGTAGTGAGCAGAATTGATGACTCCGTCGCTGACATAGTTATGTAGGTAGGCACAGGGACGTACCTCGATGCTTTTGTCATAGACGGCTTCGTTAAAGCCCTCCAGTAATGCGGCGTACGACCATACCTGATAAGAGGGGTGGATAGTCTCGACTTGGCTGCCACCCAACGCCGTTTTTACGATGGCATCCTTTGTGGTTGCGGTTGCCTTGCTCCACTGCTTTAGCTCAATCAAAACCGCGTTTTTTGCCTGAAACTCATCACGGCCTGTCAGCAAGAAATCGATACGTTTCGATGACTGGGGGATGTGCAGCTCGATAGCCAATCCTGCGTCGCTGGGTAGACTGTCGTCTCGCAGCACCTTAGCCATGTAAGTCAGTGATCCCTGCCAGGATTTGATCTCAGAAGCGCCAACCTTCTTTCCGGTGGCTTCCTTGAAATGCCTGAGAATCACTTCTTCAATATCGTCGTTATCGCTGTCTTTGAGAAACTGCTGTTTGGTCGCAGCGTATACGATCACACGAGGTCCTTAGAGCTCCAAGCTCAGAATTAATCGTAGTTTTTTGCTGGTGCAGGCGGGTTTGCTGGCAGCACACAAAATACGATCAGAAAACGTAGGCTGAGATTGTAGGACCTTTCGCTTTTCGTGGCCGATTTTTCGCACATTTCTTGGAGCGGCTTGTGACACGCACCGCCATGGGCGGGGCTTTTCGATTTAGGAAGGTGTTAACCTGAGGTGGCGATCCTGTTTGAATTCGGGAATGGTTTTTTGCTAGCTGCCGACATTATGTTTGGCTATGATCGCAGCTAGAGCTAATAGCAAGGAGCATAAAAGTGTCTAAGGAATCAAAACACGTCATGAAATTCAGAGGAAAGCACCTGCAGTCGGGGGAGCAGGTGGTGGCTTGGGGAGATGGATATATCGGTGAAATGATGGGCAAGGGGAAGAATACCCAGCAAAATGGCTCAATGATTGTCACCACTGCCAGAGCTATTTTTTACCGCGCTGGTTTTTTTGGCGAGGTGAATGAAACGATCCCTCTCAAGGCAATCACATCCATCGAACGTAAGTCGTTTATGGGGCACCGCTCAATACGACTTCATACGTCACACGATTCCCTTGAGTTCAAGTCATTCAAGAAAGAGCAAGATCAGATACTGGTTGATGCGATAGAGTCTGGTCGAAGTGTAACGCATCCACTACCCACGTCTTCTCAAGTGGAGGGCTTTAATATAATGGATGCGCTGACCCGATTGGCTGAGCTGAAGTCTGCCGGACACTTGACTGAAAAAGAGTTTTCCTCAAAAAAAACTGAGCTTCTGAGCAGATTGTAGGATTAAGGACGCTATTAGCCCAGCAACCACGCTGGGCTTTTTTATTTCTTAGACTGAAAGGGCACTAAAAAATGATTCCTGTTTAAGGCCTTTCTTAGGCGTTTTTTTTGGGGGGGGATTTTGCTTAAAACTATCTGCTTCAATTCTCAATGCACGCCGAAGTAGAAGATGTTCGACGATGTCCATAACTGATTCAGTTGACCGCTACAGTTAAGCCTCCGGTATCAAAGTCATTGTGTTTTTATACTAAATCCATCAATAGGGATTTCTTCGGTTTTACTGTAAATTGGCAAGCTACTAAAGCTTGCTTTTTCAAGAGTTTCGCAGTTCCATGACTTCACCTGGGCTGCTTCATACAGCATGCCTAACGTCATTACTGTCTTTGCACGCCGATCTTTAGATCTGAAGAACACGAAAATATCAGTCCCTTCAGGCTTGAAATAACGATAGTGGTCGTAGTCGCCGCGGTCGACGCCAAGGTGTTCGAAAAAATCTTCCATGAAGTCACTGGCATCGTCACCGTCAAGACCTAGATCCCAACTGACTCTGGTGGCGAGGCTGAGAATTTCAAATGCTTTTTTGCCGAACCCAACATAAAAGTAGATTCTCTCTATGAAATAATTAAGGATGTCATGGTTCAGATCGTTTTTATCCATTTTAAAATAGCACCTTGCTTATCTTCGATAAAGTTGTAGGTGTTCAGCGTTATGTCTCCGATCTTGTTGGGCTAGCATGCGGTATAAGACCTTCCGATAACGGACGTTAGCCGAGTGTGGCTGTACCTAGCCGCTGGTTTAACTAAGAGTCTAACGTCCAATTTCGTTCGACTCGGAACAGCAAGTTCTAGCTAGGGCTTGTCGGAAATTATCGATACAGTTAGCTCTAAAGTTAAGATTTATCTGTCAGTCCCTTGGCGTAGTATCTTCTTGAGTTAGCGTAATTCTGTAACTTCTAAGGTCGTCGCCTTCAGTGACATACTCCTTGCTAAAGTAACGGTAGACAGCACCCTTTACCGTGATTCCTACGCCATTGGGTGTGTCATGTATTGCGACGTTTTCTAAAGAGCTATCCGTGATGAGGAATTCGCTTTCCTTATTAAGTTTATGTAATACTTCTGAATCATCGCCTTCAAGCGGTTTGCTAATGAAAAAGCGTAGTGTGTCCACGTCGGTAGCCATGGCGCCGTAGCGCGTAACATACAGCCAATCACCCTGAGGAAGCCGCCGTTTTAACACTACTTCATCTGCGTCACTACCGAAATCAAAAAAGTCACCAAGAAACGTCTTGGCTATTAAAAAGATCACAAGTATCCAAAATGAATTCTTGTAAGTAAATCTGAAGTTAGTATCCTTTGGATTTTGCATACAAGATCCCCATTTTTATCCATTTCTGGTCTTTAGGGTCATCCCCGTATGGAGGCAGCCAGAACCAATGGCCCCACTTATGCTTTCGTGTTTTGGCTTCTCCTTGGGCGAACCCAGCGGCTCTCAGTAGAAGCTGTTCAGTTAATTGACCGGCTGTCCCAACAGCGCCGTAATGAAAATTGCCGAAGTCTTCCCACTCTGGATGTTTCTGCTTGTAGTCCCACGGGCTCTTGTTACGTACTTTGTAGTAAAACCAACTCATGAACGCACCCGTGCTAGGATCTTTTTTCCACTGATCGTTCGCGAGCTTCATGTGGACGTCTACATTGACTCCGGGAGGAATGACTGCTGGCATTTCGTAATTCATCGCCTGTCCCTGCGAAATCTAATGAGTAGTTATGAAAATATCTTGTTACTGATAGCATCCCAGCCGCCAGCAATTTGTCCAGCGCTTTGCCCTGTTTTTCGACTTTGCTTGGAGTAAATAAGTTGAATTCTTCCATAGTTCAGAGCGATAAGTTCGCTTGGGAAACTGTTATCCTGGTCGCCATTGCCCGTTAATGAAAAAGAACTGATAATAACTTCTTCGAGTTTTATCTCCAGGTATTTGACTTTTGGGTCGCCAGCACGGAAAAGATGCACAGATACCTGCTTGAAGTGCTTACCGCTGCAGCATGCCTCATGAAGCTTTGGGGTGGCATTATCAACAGCCTTACGAACGAGCATGTCGCTCATGTAGGCCCTGCCCGAGGTTGCACCGCCGGCCGATGTGGAGGTAGCTGAGGCAGTCTGGCTAGCCGAAAGGTCGAAGTCTTGCAGCTCGATCCAGTTTTCGTAGCCTTCTGAGAGAGTCTCGCCGGGAACTCCTTCGATCTGCAGATATGCTTCTAATGACATCTTCAATTCCTTTTAATGCGATCCAGAGCTTTTGATACTACACGGAAGCATTTTTGATGTGAATCGCTCAGTCTGTGGTGTAGGACGCGCATTGTGCAGAGAGGGGGGCAAAAAATTTTCAGTAGAAAATCAGGCCCGCCGGGCAGCCAAGGCTGTAATAAAGCCGGCATTACTGAGCCAATACGGCCCAAAAAGGCACAAAAAAAGCACTTGCGATGAACGCGAAGTGCTTTATTTGTAACGCTTGTATGGTGGAGCCGGGGGGATTTGAACCCCCGTCCGCCAGTACTCCGCTGTCGGTACTACATGCGTAGCCGTGTCTATTAAGTTAACCCTCAGCGACCCGACGGGCAGGGTGCTTTGGGCGAGCTGTGTAAGTTTTAGCCGATTCGTCCACAGCGTACTGCACGGCGATTCTGTTCTATATGACAATCATTTTGGGTTTACAGACATCCCCTGATGATTGCTGGAGCCGAAGCTACCAGAAGTGCGGCTAGGCTGCTTACGCAGCTAGTTGAGCACCGTAGTTTTCGTCATTGGCAACTATAGAAAGTTGCAACAGTGGATTTACGAGTTCTGTTACCAACTCGGCATGCACCTAAAGTTTCATCACCGGCGTCGAATCCAAATCGGCCCCGAGACTGCTTTCGCAGTCGCTGGGGCGCAGTGTACGCCGATTGGCGTGCCACGTCGACCCGTTTGCTGCAATCGATCAGGCTAGCCGGGTGGCGAGCCTGATCGAAGGGGTTACTTGGTGCCTTCGCTGCCCGAGCCGGTGTTTTTCAGCGAGGTGATCACCTTGGTGGTGATTTCGACGCATTTTTTCTCGTCGTTCTGAGCTTGAGCCGCTTTGGCGTTTTGCTCAGTGGTTTGTAGCATTGTCTTGTTTTCCGGGCTCAGGTTGGTGCCGGAAGAAACCTGAGCATTTTCAATCGTTTTGATGTTTGCAGCGCACAAATCATCGGCGGCAAAAACCGGCGAAGCCAACAGGGCGGCGCTGAGGAACAATCCAGTGAGGGCGGTACGCATCATGTGTCTCTCCTTATAACCTGTGGACTCGGTATGGCCGGTCGTTGAGGCCGTCGCCCGAGGGTTTGAAAGCCCGTTCATGTTCAGGGCCTAAAGGATTGACTGTGCTGTAGCGCAGGCGTTCTATTTTATTTTCAGACAGATGCGAAAAAGCCACATTGGGCGGTTAAGGCACCAAAGTGGGGCGATCTTCGCGTTGAGGTTGTGATTGTGCGGGGTGGGATAAGGGGCAGATGGATTGAAAGTGCGCACTGCCAAATGCCCGTTACAGGCATTTGGCACAGGCAGGAAGTTAGTCGTCCTTGCCCTTGGAGCGCACGGCACGCTGTAGCTCACGGTCCGAGTCGCGTTCACGCTCGGTGTGGCGTTTGTCGTATTCCTTTTTACCTTTACCCAGCGCGATTTCGCACTTGATCAAGTGCTCCTTCCAGTAAACGGAAAGGGCCACGCAGGCATAGCCTTTCTGTTGAACCGAGCTGGTGAGCTTTTCGAGCTCGCGCTTGTTCAGCAGCAGTTTTCGGGTGCGTGTCGGGTCAGCGATGACGTGCGTGCTGGCAGTCTTGAGAGGCGTGATGTGGCAACCCATCAGCCAGGCCTCGCCATCCTTGAGCAGCACGTAACTGTCGACCAGCTGTACCTTGGTGGCACGCAGGCTTTTTACTTCCCAGCCAGCCAGGACCAGACCGGCCTCGAACTTGTGTTCGATGAAGTAATCGTGACGCGCCTTTTTATTTTGCGCGATGGTCCCTGTAGGGTTTTTCTTGAGCTTAGCCATAGGGGGCGCATTATAAGGAGTTGCATCAATGTCGGCTATGGGAAAGCGCGTGCTTGAGCACAAAGGTTGAATCCCGGACAATGCGCGATCTTTTTTGGCTGGGCGTTTCGATAATGTCGACGGACAAGGTTTCAGTCCACGGTAGCTGGGCAAGCCGCTGGGTGTTCATCCTGGCTGCCACAGGTTCTGCCGTGGGGCTGGGCAGCATATGGAAATTTCCGTACATGGTCGGTGCCTATGGCGGCGGTGCATTTGTACTGGTGTTTCTGGCGTGCATCGCGCTGATCGGCATTCCGGTCATGATCGCCGAGACGCTGATTGGCCGTCGTTCCCGACTCAGTCCTGCAAATGCGCTCAAGACGCTGGCGCTGGAAGCGGGGCATTCGGCGCGATGGTCATGGGGCGCTTTTGCCGGAATGATCACGGCTTTGCTGATTCTCTCCTTTTATAGTGTGGTGGGCGGCTGGTCGCTGGATTACATCATCGACATGGGGCGCGGCGATTTTCAGGGTGTTTCGCCGGATCAGGTCGGTGCCTATTTCGGCGCGGTGATTGCCGACCCATGGCGTCTGATTCTGTGGCACACCATTTTCATGCTGCTTTCGGCGGTGGTGATCGGAAAGGGTGTTGAGGCCGGTCTGGAGAAGAGCCTGCGCATCATGATGCCGATGCTGTTCCTGCTGATGCTGGCGCTGTTGGGCTATAGCCTGACCACCGGGCATTTCATGGAAGGCGTGCATTTCATGTTCGACTTCAATCCCGACAAGGTACTGGATGGTTTGCTGCCTGCGATGGGGCATGCGTTCTTTTCCCTGAGCGTCGGTGTCGGCTCGATCATGGTCTACGGCGCTTACATGACCAAGGGCGCATCCATCAGCACCACGGTTGTTGGCATCGCGTTGCTCGACACCTTTGTTTCGCTGCTGGCGGGCCTTGCACTGTTCCCTATCGTTTTTGCTGCCGGCCTGAACCCGAGTGAGGGGCCGGGCCTGATGTTTGTAACGTTGCCATACGCGTTCGGCAACGTGGCATTCGGGCAGTTGATGGGCGTCGTATTCTTCGTGCTGGTGGCTGTAGCGGCCTGGAGCTCGGCGATTTCGCTGCTTGAACCCATGGTTGCCTATCTGGTTGAGCGCACCCGTATTCGCCGCGCGTGGGTGACGTTCTGGCTGGCATTTACCTGCTGGTTTGTGGGGCTGGGAACGGTGTTCTCGTTCAATATCTGGCAAAAAGCCAAGTTTTTCGTGAACGATGGAGGTGTATTCCACCTCTACCAGTGGGGCGCATCGACTGGCCTGGACTTCTTTGGAGTCATTGATTTCTTCACTTCGCGGATCATGTTGCCGCTGGGTGGGTTGTGTTTTGTGGTATTCGCTGGTTGGGTGATGAGCCGTGAGACGGTGCGTGACGAGTTGTCGATTCGCAGTCCGTTGCTCTTCAACCTGACGTTCTTTTTGATGCGCTACGTGGCGCCGCTCGGCATTCTTGTGGTGTTTGCCGCTCAGCTCTGGAAATGACGCTCACATGACTACGCATATACAACGCTCTGCTTTACTGCCGTACCCGGCCGGGTTTCTTTATGACCTGGTCAATGATGTGGCCCGTTATCCCGAGTTTCTGCCGTGGTGTTCCTCTGCCACCGTGCTCGAGTCCAGCGAAGCGCAGATGCGCGCCAGCCTGGAAATTGCCAAGGGCGGTCTGAGCCAGAAGTTCATGACGCGCAACACGCTTACCCCAGGCGAGTCGATCGTGATGGACCTGGTTGAGGGGCCTTTTGAGCAGTTTCATGGCGTCTGGACATTCAAGCCGCTGGGCGAGAAGGCCTGCAAGATCAGCCTGGATCTGTCCTTCGATTATGCCGGCTCTATCGTTCGCGCCACGCTCGGGCCGCTGTTCAATCAGGCGGCCAATACGTTGGTGGACGCGTTCTGCCAGCGAGCGAAAGAGCTGCATGGCTGAAGCAGTGATTCAGATTGAGGTGGTGTACGCCTCTGTGCAGCGTCAGGTGTTAATGACGCTGGATGTTCCGGCAGGCTCTTCGGTGCGTCAGGCACTGGCTCTCAGTGGCATGGACAGGCAGTTTCCGGAGCTGGATCTGACGCAGTGTGCCGTGGGCATCTTCGGCAA
This sequence comes from Pseudomonas sp. ICMP 3272, assembly GCF_001466905.1. NCBI lineage: Bacteria > Pseudomonadati > Pseudomonadota > Gammaproteobacteria > Pseudomonadales > Pseudomonadaceae > Pseudomonas > Pseudomonas sp. ICMP 3272. The sequence continues at coordinate 127,877 of NZ_LKEK01000039.1, read as the reverse complement.
GGTGGTGGCTGATCCTTCCACACGGGTGCTGGAGGCGGGTGAGCGAATCGAGATCTATCGTCCGCTGTTGGCCGATCCCATGGAGATCAGGCGTCTGCGTGCCGCCAGGGCGCGGGAGAAACGGACGCTTCCCGGCTGAACGCTGACTGAACGAAAGGCACAAAAAAGCCCGGCATGCCGGGCTTTTTGTTGAGCGCTGAGGACTAACGAGAGTTGGTGTCCAGAGGCTCTTGGGTCGGGACAGGTACGGTCTCGACGCTGTCCACGTCTTTCTGGATCTTGTCCAGCAACGAACCTGGCTTGGCCGGCTCTTCAGGCTTCTGCACCGGCTGATTCTCTGCCGGGACAGTGGTATCGCTGCCTTTGCCGAGAATGGCTTCATCGCGGCTGACACCGGGCATGAAGTCGCCAGACAGGCTCACAAGCTGGTCATTGCCGTTGAATATAAGGCTGACACGCTCCTGCTGGCGTTCACCGCCACCTGGCTGCAGGCTGTACAGGTAATCCCACCGATCGGAGTGGAAAGTGTCGGTCAACAGGGGGTTGCCCATGATAAACCGTACTTGCCGTCGGGTCATTCCGGGGCGTAACTGGTCTATCATGTCCTGCGTGACGACATTACCCTGCTGGATGTCGATTTTGTAAACCCCGGGGAATGAACAACCGGCGAGTGCGAGCAGTCCCACGAAGGTGAAACTGGTTAGCAAGAGCTTGGTGTTTTGCATCGGTGGGCGACTTCCACTATCTTGGCTGGGACAACGTAAACCCCGATCATACCTGCATTAAGAGAAGCTGCGAAGCAGCGTCTGCGAGAAAGCTGACCATGGTTGAAAATAGCGAACTACGTAAAGCAGGACTAAAGGTAACCCTACCAAGGGTTAAAATACTCCAAATGCTCGATTCTGCCGAGCAGCGCCACATGAGTGCCGAGGATGTCTACAAGGCGCTTATGGAGGCAAGCGAGGACGTCGGCCTGGCCACGGTTTACCGTGTTCTGACCCAGTTTGAAGCTGCTGGATTAGTGGTGCGCCACAATTTCGACGGCGGTCATGCTGTGTTTGAGCTGGCTGATGGCGGCCATCACGACCACATGGTCAACGTGGAGTCCGGTGAGGTGATCGAGTTCTTCGACGAAGAAATCGAGAAGCTTCAAAAGGCTATTGTCGAAAGACACGGCTTTGATCTGGTTGACCACAATCTGGTGCTCTACGTCCGCAACAAGAAGGCGTAAGCCAGACGGCGTAAAAACCAGCACCAAAGGCGACCCCGTGTCGCCTTTGTGCTTTCTGCGGTTCAGCTTTTAGCGGTAACGACCATCTTTTTGGCGTGCGCCAGAGATTCCTTGGTCAGGTCGATGCCCCCCAGCATTCGGGCCACTTCTTCTATACGCTCGGTCTTGCTGAGCTTTGAGACCGCCGTACGCGTGGCGTCGTTGTCGCGGACCTTGTGCACAAACAGATGCTGATGGCCCTGCGCGGCAACCTGCGGCAGGTGGGTAACGGTCATGACTTGGCCGCGCTCGCCCAGGCGACGCAGCAGTTGCCCCACGATCTCGGCCGTCGGCCCGCCAATGCCCACGTCGACTTCGTCGAATACCAGCGTCGGCACCCGCGAGGTTTGTGCAGTAATAACCTGAATCGCAAGGCTGATGCGCGACAGCTCGCCACCCGACGCGACTTTCGCCAACGCTTTCAGTGGTTGGCCAGGGTTGGCGCTGACCAGTAGCTCTACCTGCTCAAGACCGTGAGGCGACGGTTCTACGCTGGCATTGGCTTTAAGGTCGATCTGGAAACGACCGCCCGGCATGCCCAGTCGATGAATTTCCTGCTCTACAGCGCTGGCCAGTGTCGTTGCCGAATTGCGGCGCAGGTCGCTCAGTTCGCGGGCCTTCTCTTGGTAATGCCGGGCAAATGCCTGTACTTCGTGCTCCAGGCGCTCGATGGATTCGTCGTTGGCATTCAGTGTTTCTATTTCATCCAGCAGCTTTTGCTGCAGCGTGGCCACTTCACCTGGCTGGATCCGGTGCTTGCGCGCCAGTGTATAGATGGCATCAAGACGCTCTTCAAGCTGTTGCAGTCTGGCCGGATCGGCGTCGAAGTGATCCAGAAAACGGTTCAGTTCGCCTACCGCTTCTTCTACCTGTATCTGCGCGCTGGACAGCAAGCCGGTAGCCTCGCTCAGGGCGGACGGCGAATGGTCGACGCTGCCGAGCCTATGCAGGCTGGCAGTCAGGGCATTGAGCACGTTGCCGGAATCGCTTTCGCTGCACTGCTCGACCACTTGTCGGCAAATGCTCAGCAGGCTTTCGGCATTGGTCAGGTCTTTGTGTTCCTGCTCGAGCTGCTCAAGCTCGTTTTCGCCCAGGCTCAGGCTTTCCAGTTCTTCGAGTTGATAGCTGAGCAGTTGATGGCGTGCGCGCTGCTCGTCCCCTGAATTGGAAAGGCGCTCCAGCTCTTGTCGCGTCTGCCGCCAGCGTTGCGCAGCGAGATGGACCTGACGGGCCAGGTCAGTAGCACCAGCGTATTCGTCCAGCAGGCGTCGGTGGGTATCGGTCTTGAGTAGCGACTGATGCTCATGCTGGCTGTGGATATCAATGAGCAATTCGCCCAGCGCCTTCAAATCTCCCTGAGGGCAGGGCGAGCCATTGATGTACGAGCGTGACCGACCTTCGGCGGTAATGACCCGGCGCAGGATGCAGGGGCCGTCGTTATCCAGGTCGCGCTCTTTGAGCCAGATCTGTGCTTCGGGAATGTCGCCCAGGTCGAATGTGGCCAGGATATCGGCCTTGTCGGCACCCGGCCGGACCACGCCGCTGTCGGCACGGTCGCCCAGCGTAAGGCCCAGGGCGTCGAGCATGATCGACTTGCCAGCGCCGGTTTCGCCGGTGATGACGCTCATGCCTCGATCCAGTTCAAGGTCAAGGTGTTCGACAATGGCGTAATTGTGTACGGAAAGGTGCACCAGCATTGAGCGGCTCCCGGGCGGTTTGTCTGGTTATTTATACAGTGTTTTATTTGTTGCTGACAATGCCTTCGCTTAGCTCGATTTGATCGGTTTGCAGTGGTTTTTAGTCGCTCTTGTGTCGACCCGCAATTTTTCGCTCGTCCGGAATCCGCATTATTTGTCAGGGAATGCGTATCTCGATTGCATGAAACCCTTGAAGCCGGAAATTCCGATCCCATATAGGTGGACAGAAGCGCGAATCGGGATCGCGGACGTTTTTAGAGGAGAACATGTATGGCTGACGAACAGAATCTGGATGCGCAGGCTCAGGATCAGGCTGCCGAAGCGGGCGCGGGTGATGAACTGACAACTCGCGTGCAGGTGCTCGAAGAGCAACTGGCTGCTGCGCAGGACCAATCCCTTCGCGTGGCTGCGGATCTGCAGAATGTCCGCCGCCGTGCCGAGCAGGATGTTGAAAAGGCGCACAAGTTTGCGCTGGAAAAATTTGCCGGTGATCTGTTGCCGATCATCGACAGTCTGGAGCGAGGCCTTGATCTGTCCAGTCCGGACGATGAAAGCATTCGCCCGATGCGTGAAGGCATCGAGCTGACCTTGAAGATGTTTCAGGACACCCTCAAGCGTTATCAGTTGGAAGCCATTGATCCACATGGTCAACCGTTCAGTGCCGACCAGCACCAGGCGATGGCCATGCAGGAAAGTGCCGACGTCGAGCCTAATACTGTGCTCAAGGTATTCCAGAAGGGTTATCAGCTTAATGGTCGCCTGTTGCGCCCGGCCATGGTCGTGGTCAGCAAGGCACCGTCGCCTGCAACGCCGTCAATCAACGAGCAGGCTTGAAATCAGCTGTAAGGCCCCCATTTAAAGGTCAAGCGTTTAAGAGCTACCGCACGGTGTAGATGCACCGGCGGCAACCAAATCCAAGTTTTGCAAGTTTCGGGAGAGTCAAGATGGGCAGAATTATCGGTATCGACCTGGGGACTACCAACTCCTGCGTCTCCATTCTGGAAAACGGTAACGTCAAGGTTATCGAGAACGCAGAAGGTACTCGTACTACACCTTCGATCATTGCTTATGCCAATGACGGTGAGATCCTGGTTGGTCAGTCCGCCAAGCGTCAGGCCGTTACCAATCCGCACAACACGCTGTATGCGGTAAAGCGTCTGATTGGTCGTAAGTTTGAAGAGGATGTCGTTCAGAAAGACATCCAGATGGTCCCTTACAAGATCGTCAAGGCTGACAACGGTGATGCCTGGGTTGAAGTGAATGGCCAGAAAATGGCACCTCCTCAGATTTCCGCTGAAATCCTGAAGAAAATGAAAAAGACCGCCGAAGACTACCTCGGTGAAGCGGTTACCGAAGCGGTCATCACCGTTCCGGCCTACTTCAATGACAGTCAGCGTCAGGCTACCAAGGACGCTGGTCGTATCGCCGGTCTGGACGTCAAGCGCATCATCAACGAACCAACCGCGGCCGCTCTGGCTTACGGTATGGACAAGGCCAAGGGCGACCACACTGTCATCGTTTATGACCTGGGTGGCGGTACTTTCGACGTCTCGGTCATTGAGATTGCCGAAGTCGATGGCGAGCACCAGTTCGAAGTGTTGGCCACCAACGGCGACACGTTCCTGGGCGGTGAAGACTTTGACATTCGTCTGATCGACTACTTCGTCGACGAATTCAAGAAAGAAAGCGGCATGAACCTCAAGGGTGACCCGCTGGCCATGCAGCGTCTGAAAGAAGCTGCCGAGAAAGCCAAGATTGAGCTTTCTTCCAGCACGCAGACCGAAGTCAACCTGCCGTACATCACTGCAGATGCAACCGGTCCAAAGCACCTGGTCGTGAAAATTTCGCGCTCCAAGCTGGAATCGCTGGTTGAAGACTTGGTTCAGCGCACCATCGCTCCTTGCGAAATGGCGCTTAAAGATGCTGGCATCGACAGAAGCAAGATCAACGACGTGATTCTGGTCGGTGGTCAGACCCGTATGCCGCTGGTGCAGAAGCTGGTAACCGAGTTCTTCGGCAAAGAAGCACGTAAAGACGTCAACCCTGACGAAGCCGTTGCAATGGGTGCTGCTATTCAGGGCGCTGTATTGGCCGGTGATGTCAAAGACGTTCTGCTGCTCGACGTCAGCCCGCTGACTCTGGGTATCGAAACCATGGGCGGCGTGATGACTGCGCTGATCGAGAAAAACACCACGATTCCTACCAAGAAATCCCAGGTGTTCTCGACTGCCGATGACAACCAGAACGCGGTAACCATCCACGTACTGCAGGGTGAGCGCAAGCAAGCCGGTCAGAATAAGTCCTTGGGCAAGTTCGACCTGGCCGAGATTCCACCTGCTCCACGTGGCGTGCCACAGATCGAAGTAACCTTCGACATCGACGCAAACGGCATTTTGCATGTTGGCGCGAAAGACAAGGCGACCGGCAAGCAGCAGTCCATCGTGATCAAGGCCAACTCCGGTCTGTCCGAGGAAGAAATTCAGCAAATGGTCCGTGATGCTGAGGTCAATTCCGAAGAAGATCGCAAGTTCGAAGAGCTGGCCTCTGCCCGTAACCAGGGTGATGCACTGGTCCACTCGACTCGCAAGATGATCGCTGATGCAGGAGACAAGGTCACTGCTGAAGAGAAGACGGCTGTCGAGGCTGCGCTGGTTGCTCTGGAAGCCGCTATCAAAGGCGACGACAAGGCTGCCATCGAAGCCAAGGTTGAAGAGCTGTCGAAGGTTTCCGCGCCAATCGCTCAGAAGATGTACGCCGAGCAGGCCGAAAACCCTGAAGCAGCGGCCAAGCCTGCTGAAGAGAACGCCAAGGCTGACGACGTTGTCGATGCCGAGTTCGAAGAAGTGAAAGACCACAAGTAAGCGCAGGCTCACTTGAACGCCGGTTGACCTCTTTCGAGCGCTGACTGGTAGGATGTCGCCGCGCGGGAGCTTGCTCCCGCGTTGGCGTGTCTGGAACAAGCAAAATTTCGGCGTGCGGATTTGCTCCGCAAGCCATGTGGCAAGATCGCTACGCTCCTGCGTGGCGAATCATTCTGCCGCTTTCTCGGCCAGATCCATCTGGTTGTTGAACGAAGACCAGGATCGTTGAATTGACGTGAGTTGGGTCCGGGGCCTGTATGGGGCTCAACGAGTTTGGCAGGGCTCAGGAGGGTCTTGCCGAACGTCCTCAAGAGTGCGGAAGAATTATGGCAAAGCGTGATTATTACGAAGTGTTGGGAGTGGAGCGAGGCTCCAGCGAGGCGGACCTGAAGAAGGCTTATCGCCGTCTGGCGATGAAGCATCACCCTGACCGCAACCCTGATGACAAAGCATCGGAAGAGCTGTTCAAAGAGGCCAACGAGGCCTACGAAGTGCTTTCCGACGCCAGCAAACGCGCGGCCTACGATCAGTATGGCCATGCTGGTGTCGACCCGAGCATGGGTGGCGGCGGCGGTTTTGGTGGTGGTGCCGGTGGTGCCAATTTCTCCGACATCTTCGGTGATGTGTTCAGTGATTTCTTTGGCGGTGGCCGCGGCGGTGGCGGCGGTGGTCGTGGCGGTGCCCAGCGCGGCAGCGATCTGCGCTATACGCTGGAGCTGAATCTGGAAGAAGCGGTTCGCGGTACTAACGTGAATATCCGCGTTCCGACACTGGTCAACTGCAAGCCGTGCGATGGCAGCGGTGCCAAGAAAGGCTCGTCGCCCGTTACCTGTCCTACGTGCGGTGGTATCGGTCAGGTCCGCATGCAGCAGGGTTTCTTCTCTGTGCAGCAAACCTGCCCACGCTGCCATGGCCACGGCAAGATTATTTCCGACCCGTGCGATTCGTGCCACGGTGAAGGTCGTGTCGAAGAGTCCAAGACGCTTTCGGTCAAGGTGCCGCCAGGTGTCGATACCGGTGACCGCATTCGTCTGTCTGGCGAAGGCGAAGCGGGTACTCAGGGTGGGCCGACCGGCGACCTGTATGTCGTGATCAATGTGCGCGAACACGCGATCTTCCAGCGTGACGGCAAGCACCTGTTCTGCGAAGTGCCGATCAGCTTTACCGATGCCGCGCTGGGTGGCGAGCTTGAAGTGCCGACCCTTGATGGTCGCGTCAAACTGAAAATCCCCGAAGGTACCCAGACCGGCAAGCAGTTCCGCTTGCGCGGCAAGGGTGTCGCTCCGGTGCGTGGCGGCGGTGCTGGTGACTTGATGTGCCGTGTAGCAGTCGAAACTCCGGTCAACCTGAGCAAGCGTCAGCGCGAGCTGCTTGAAGAGTTCCGCACTTCGCTTGAAAACGACGAGTCCCACTCTCCCAAGGCCAGTGGCTGGTTCGAGGGTGTGAAGCGTTTCTTCGGCGATCTGTAAGGCTATCAACGGGAGCAGGGCATGCGACGTATTGCTGTAGTGGGCGCCGCCGGGCGCATGGGCAAGACCTTGATCGAGGCAGTTCAGCAGGCACCGGGTGCCGGGTTGACCGCCGCTATCGATCGTCCTGACAGCACGCTGGTGGGTGCGGATGCAGGCGAGCTGGCTGCGCTGGGTCGTATCGGTGTGCCGTTGTCGGGCGACCTGGCAAAAGTGGCGGATGAGTTCGACGTGTTGATCGACTTCACCCACCCTTCGGTAACGCTGAAAAATCTGGCGTTCTGCCGTAAGGCCGGCAAGGCCATGATTATCGGCACGACTGGCTTCAGTGCCGAAGAGAAGCTGCGTCTGGTCGAAGCGGGTAAAGACATCCCGATTGTGTTCGCTGCCAACTTCAGCATTGGTGTAAACCTTTGCTTGAAGTTGCTGGACACCGCCGCGCGTGTTCTGGGTGATGAGGTCGATATCGAAATCACCGAGGCGCACCACCGCCACAAGGTCGATGCGCCGTCCGGCACCGCCTTGCGCATGGGTGAAGTGGTTGCCAGTGCGCTGGGTCGCGACCTGGAAAAAGTCGCTGTCTACGGCCGTGAAGGCCAGACCGGCGCGCGTGATCGTCAGACCATCGGGTTTGCGACCATTCGTGCCGGTGACGTTGTCGGCGACCATACCGTGCTGTTCGCAGCAGACGGCGAGCGGGTCGAGATCACCCACAAGGCATCCAGTCGCATGACCTTTGCCAAGGGTGCCGTGCGGGCTGCAATGTGGCTCGACGGCAAGGCGCCAGGGCTTTACGACATGCAGGATGTACTGGGTCTGCATTGATTTCATACAGGGCCATTCGTGGCCCTGTCGCATTTTCCCGCATTTCAGGCTCATTGGTGGTAGACCAAAAAGGGCCTTTTCTGTAAGCTACAGCTTTAGTGTGTCCACTAAAAGCGCGCAGATGATTCCATAAGAAAGCGGGGTGACGTAACTACGTCATTCCGCTTTTTTGCAGCCTGCGATCGCCCTTTCAGGTTTTATTTACGGGAGGTCTTCTTGACTAAGCCAGCCATACTCGCCCTTGCTGATGGCAGCATTTTTCGCGGCGAAGCCATTGGAGCCGACGGTCAGACCGTTGGTGAGGTGGTGTTCAACACCGCAATGACAGGCTATCAGGAAATTCTTACCGATCCTTCCTACGCCCAGCAAATCGTTACCCTGACTTACCCGCACATCGGCAATACCGGTACCACGCCTGAAGACGCAGAGTCCGATCGTGTCTGGTCCGCTGGCCTGGTCATCCGTGACCTGCCGCTGGTCGCCAGTAACTGGCGTAACAAGCTGTCCCTCGGTGATTACCTGAAAGCCAATAACGTCGTTGCCATCGCCGGTATCGACACGCGTCGCCTGACCCGCATCCTGCGTGAGAAAGGCGCCCAGAACGGCTGCATCATGGCTGGCGATAACATTTCCGAAGAAGCAGCCATCGCTGCTGCTCGCGGGTTCCCCGGCCTCAAAGGCATGGACCTGGCAAAGGAAGTCAGCACCAAGGACACTTACGAGTGGCGTTCCAGCGTCTGGAACCTGAAGACCGACAGCCACCCTGAAATCGCTGCTTCCGAACTGCCCTATCATGTGGTCGCTTACGACTACGGCGTCAAGGTCAACATTCTGCGCATGCTGGTCGAGCGCGGTTGCCGGGTGACTGTGGTGCCTGCGCAAACGCCTGCCAGCGAAGTGCTTGCCTACAAGCCCGACGGTGTTTTCCTGTCCAACGGCCCTGGCGACCCCGAGCCGTGCGACTACGCCATCAAGGCGATCAGGGAAGTGCTGCAAACCGAAGTGCCGGTATTCGGTATCTGCCTGGGTCACCAGCTTCTGGCCTTGGCTGCCGGTGCCAAGACCGTGAAAATGGGCCACGGCCACCACGGTGCAAACCATCCTGTTCAGGATCTGGACACCGGTGTGGTCATGATCACCAGCCAGAACCACGGTTTTGCTGTTGATGAGGCCACACTGCCGGGCAATGTTCGCGCCATTCACAAGTCGCTGTTCGACGGCACCCTGCAGGGTATCGAGCTGACCGACAAGAGCGCGTTCAGCTTCCAGGGTCACCCTGAGGCGAGCCCGGGCCCGAATGACGTCGCGCCTCTGTTTGATCGCTTTATCGAAGCCATGGCCAAGCGACGCTGACCGGTTGCCTTGAGACTGTAATACGCAGGTGGCCTGGGCGGCCCCGGACTCAACGTCCGGTTGCTGCCGCCCAGGCCACCTCAAAGAAATGTTCAAGACGGCTTGCCGACTGACCTGCGGATTTGAGTGACAACCCATGCCAAAACGTACAGATATTAAAAGCATCCTGATTCTCGGCGCCGGCCCCATCGTGATCGGCCAGGCCTGTGAATTCGACTACTCCGGCGCCCAGGCCTGCAAGGCACTGCGCGAAGAGGGTTACCGCGTCATCCTGGTGAACTCCAACCCGGCCACCATCATGACCGACCCGGCCATGGCCGACGCCACCTACATCGAGCCGATCAAGTGGCAGACCGTTGCCAAGATCATCGAAAAAGAGCGTCCTGACGCACTGCTGCCAACCATGGGCGGCCAGACGGCTCTGAACTGCGCACTGGATCTGGAGCGCGAAGGCGTTCTGGAGAAGTTCGGCGTGGAGATGATCGGTGCCAACGCCGACACCATCGACAAGGCTGAAGACCGCTCGCGTTTCGACAAGGCCATGAAGTCCATCGGCCTGGCGTGCCCGCGTTCCGGTATCGCGCACAGCATGGATGAAGCCAACGCGGTTCTCGAAAAGCTCGGCTTCCCGTGCATCATTCGTCCATCGTTCACCATGGGCGGCACGGGCGGCGGTATCGCGTACAACCGTGAAGAGTTCGAAGAAATCTGCGCTCGCGGTCTGGACCTGTCGCCGACCAAAGAACTGCTGATCGACGAATCGCTGATCGGCTGGAAAGAGTACGAAATGGAAGTTGTCCGCGACAAAAAGGACAACTGCATCATCGTCTGCTCGATCGAAAACTTTGACCCGATGGGCGTGCACACCGGTGACTCCATCACCGTTGCTCCGGCACAGACCCTGACCGACAAGGAATACCAGATCCTGCGTAACGCCTCGCTGGCAGTGCTGCGCGAGATCGGCGTTGAAACCGGTGGCTCCAACGTTCAGTTCGGCATCTGCCCGAACACCGGCCGTATGGTCGTGATCGAGATGAACCCGCGTGTATCGCGCTCCTCGGCGCTGGCCTCCAAGGCGACCGGCTTCCCGATCGCCCGCGTTGCCGCCAAGCTGGCAGTCGGCTACACCCTTGACGAGCTGTCGAACGAAATCACCGGCGGCAAGACCCCGGCATCGTTCGAACCGTCAATCGACTATGTCGTCACCAAGCTGCCGCGTTTTGCTTTCGAGAAGTTCGCCAAGGCCGATGCCCGCCTGACCACTCAGATGAAGTCGGTCGGTGAAGTCATGGCCATCGGCCGTACCTTCCAGGAATCCCTGCAGAAAGCCCTGCGCGGCCTGGAAGTCGGCGTTTGCGGTCTCGATCCGAAGCTGGACCTGAGCCACCCTGAAAGCATGAGCACGCTCAAGCGCGAGCTGACTGTGCCGGGTGCCGAGCGTATCTGGTACGTCGCCGACGCCTTCCGCGCAGGCATGACGGTTGAAGATATCTTCGCCATGAACATGATTGACCCCTGGTTCCTGGTGCAGATCGAAGATCTGGTCAAGGACGAGGAGAAGGTCAAGACGCTGGGCCTGTCGGCAATCGATCGTGACCTGATGTTCCGCCTCAAGCGCAAGGGCTTCTCTGATGCGCGCCTGGCCAAGCTGGTCGGCGTCACCGAAAAGAACCTGCGTACGCATCGTCACAAGCTGGACGTGTTTCCGGTCTACAAGCGCGTCGACACCTGCGCTGCCGAGTTTGCAACCGACACCGCGTACCTGTACTCGACGTACGAAGAAGAGTGCGAAGCCAACCCTTCGACGCGCGACAAGATCATGATCCTCGGCGGTGGCCCTAACCGTATCGGCCAGGGTATCGAGTTCGACTACTGCTGTGTACACGCCGCCCTGGCGCTGCGCGAAGACGGGTACGAGACCATCATGGTCAACTGCAACCCGGAAACCGTTTCCACCGATTACGACACCTCTGACCGCTTGTACTTCGAGCCTGTCACCCTGGAAGACGTGCTGGAAATCGTCCGGGTCGAGAAGCCGAAAGGTGTGATCGTTCAGTACGGTGGCCAGACGCCGCTGAAACTGGCGCGTGCCCTTGAAGCAGCCGGTGTGCCGATCATCGGCACCAGCCCTGACGCCATTGACCGTGCCGAAGACCGTGAGCGCTTCCAGCAGATGGTCGAGCGCCTCAACCTGCGTCAGCCGCCAAATGCCACTGTGCGCAGCGAAGACGAAGCCATTCGTGCTGCGGCGAAGATCGGTTATCCGCTGGTGGTGCGCCCGTCCTATGTACTGGGCGGCCGCGCGATGGAAATCGTGTACCAGGAAGACGAGCTCAAGCGTTACCTGCGTGAAGCGGTTCAAGTATCCAACGACAGCCCTGTGCTGCTGGACCACTTCCTGAACTGTGCCATCGAAATGGACGTCGATGCGGTCTGCGACGGAACTGACGTGGTGATCGGCGCGATCATGCAGCACATCGAGCAGGCGGGTGTTCACTCCGGTGACTCCGCATGCTCGCTGCCGCCGTACTCGCTGCCTGCACACATCCAGGACGAAATGCGCGAGCAGGTCAAGAAAATGGCCCTGGAGCTGGGCGTTGTCGGCCTGATGAACGTACAGTTGGCACTTCAGGGCGAAGATATCTACGTCATTGAAGTCAACCCGCGTGCATCGCGTACCGTGCCGTTCGTTTCCAAATGCATCGGTGTTTCCCTGGCCATGATCGCGGCTCGCGTGATGGCAGGTAAAACCCTGAAAGAGCTGAACTTCACCAAGGAAATCATCCCGAACTTCTACAGCGTGAAAGAGGCAGTGTTCCCGTTTGCCAAATTCCCTGGCGTTGACCCGATCCTCGGTCCGGAAATGAAATCGACCGGCGAAGTGATGGGCGTGGGCGATACCTTCGGTGAAGCGTTCGCCAAGGCCCAGATGGGCGCGAGCGAAGTGCTGCCGACTGGCGGTACTGCTTTCATCAGTGTGCGTGACGATGACAAGCCTCTGGTTGAAGCGGTCGCCCGTGACCTGATCAATCTGGGTTTCGAGATTGTTGCTACCGCAGGTACTGCCAAGCTGATCGAAGCGGCAGGCCTGAAAGTACGTCGCGTCAACAAGGTGACCGAAGGGCGCCCACACGTGGTTGACATGATCAAGAATGACGAAGTTACCCTGATCATCAACACCACCGAAGGTCGTCAGTCGATCGCGGATTCCTACTCCATTCGTCGCAACGCCTTGCAGCACAAGATCTACTGCACCACTACCATTGCAGCAGGCGAAGCGATCTGTGAAGCGCTCAAATTCGGTCCCGAGAAGACCGTACGTCGCTTGCAGGATCTCCATGCAGGATTGAAGGCATGATCAAATACCCAATGACCGTCCAGGGCTCTCGCGCCCTGGTAGAAGAGCTGACTCACCTGACCAAGGTGATCCGTCCCAAGTTGAGCCAGGACATCGGTACTGCGCGCGAACTGGGCGACCTCAAGGAAAACGCTGAATACCATGCTGCCCGCGAGCAGCAGGGTATGGTCGAAGCGCGTATTCGTGATATCGAAGGCCGCATACAGAACGCTGTGGTGATCGACGTTACGACTATTCCGCACACTGGCAAGGTAATTTTCGGCACGACAGTCGAAATCGCCAACGTCGAAACCGACGAAAGCGTTGTCTACCAGATCGTTGGTGAGGACGAGGCGGATATCAAGAAGGGCAAGATTTCAGTGGGTTCGCCCATTGCTCGTGCCTTGATTGCCAAGGAAGAGGGCGATGTCGTCGTCGTGAAAACGCCTAGCGGCGTTATCGAATACGAAATCATCGAAGTGCGTCACATCTGATGCCTGTCGCCCGCTTTGGCGGGCACAGTCAGCAGCAAAAAAGAGTCAGGGCACGCCTTTTGGCGGCCCTGACTTCTGTTTTTATCCGTGTGCGCGGTGGACGTTGGAGAGCTGCTTGTTTACCTTTGGGTTCTTGCGGTAGATCAGCGCCATTTTGCCGATGACCTGTACAAGATCCGCCGAACCGGCCTTGCACAGTTCTGCAACGGCACCCAGGCGGCTTTCACGGTCAAGGATGTTGAGCTTGATCTTGATCAGCTCGTGATCGCTCAATGCGCGTTCAAGCTCTGCAAGTACACCTTCAGTCAAACCATTGTCAGCCACGATCAACACCGGTTTCAGATGGTGGCCAATGGATTTGTATTGTTTCTTCTGCTCTGGAGTGAGCGGCATAATCTGACCTCTGCGTCTGATCTTTTAAAAGCGGCGGCCAGTTTACCCGAGCGAGTCCGGGACCGCCCAGTTAATCACGACTCGTTTATTTTTGAGGTGCCCCGTGGCCCGTTCCAAGACAAGCCATAACTGGCTCAAAGAACACTTCGACGACAAATACGTCAAAATGGCGCAGAAGGACGGTTACCGTTCGCGTGCCAGCTACAAGCTGCTCGAGATCCAGGAAAAGGACAAACTCATCCGTCCGGGCATGACCGTTATCGACCTTGGTGCTGCGCCGGGAGGCTGGTCGCAGGTGACCAGTCGTCTGATCGGCGGTCAAGGTCGTCTGATTGCTTCCGACATCCTTGAAATGGACAGCATCCCGGATGTGACTTTCATTCAGGGGGATTTTACCGAGGACAAGATTCTCGAGCAGATCCTTGAGGCAGTCGGTAATACGCAGGTAGACCTTGTGATTTCCGATATGGCCCCCAATATGAGTGGATTGAGCGCTGTAGATATGCCGCGTGCAATGTTTCTCTGTGAATTGGCGCTCGATCTGGCCGGTCGGGTACTACGTCCCGGTGGCGATTTTCTGATCAAGGTCTTCCAAGGTGAAGGCTTCGATGTCTACCACAAGGATATTCGCAAGCTGTTTGACAAGGTGCAGATGCGCAAGCCTTCGTCATCCCGCGACAGGTCACGTGAGCAATACCTGCTGGCTCGCGGCTTTCGTGGAATCGACGGGGCAGCCAGCATTGAGCGCTTTTGAAGGGGCACGATAGCTTTTTTCAAATGGCGTTACCGATGCAGCATGACTGAACATTGTGTTGTCAAAGTTTCACAAAGGGTTACAGACGGTGTCTGCCGTATCTGTAGGTTCTGTAGTAAGTTAGGCCGGTGAATATCATGCGAGGCACGCTTGCTGCGTGGAGCTTGCTTCAGAGGGTAGCTAATTGAACGATATGGCAAAGAATTTGATCCTGTGGTTGATCATCGCGGCTGTCCTGGTGACGGTGATGAACAACTTCTCCAGCCCTAACGAGCCGCAGAACCTCAACTATTCCGAGTTCATCCAGCAGGTTAAGGATGGCAAGGTCGAGAAGGTTTCCGTCGACGGCTACGTCATTACGGGCAAGCGCAGTGATGGCGACACCTTCAAGACCATCCGCCCGAACATTCCGGACAACGGTCTGATCGGTGATCTGGTCAGCAACAACGTCGTGATCGAAGGCAAGCAGCCTGAGCAGCAGAGCATCTGGACTCAGTTACTGGTGGCCAGCTTCCCTATCCTGGTGATCATTGCGGTGTTCATGTTCTTCATGCGCCAGATGCAGGGCGGGGCGGGCGGCAAGGGCGGCCCGATGAGCTTCGGCAAGAGCAAGGCGCGTCTGCTGTCTGAAGATCAGGTCAAGACCACTCTGGCCGATGTTGCCGGTTGTGACGAAGCCAAGGAAGAAGTCGGCGAACTGGTCGAGTTCCTTCGTGACCCGGGCAAGTTCCAGCGTCTGGGCGGCCGCATCCCGCGTGGTGTGCTGATGGTCGGTCCTCCGGGTACCGGTAAGACACTGATCGCCAAGGCCATTGCTGGCGAGGCGAAAGTGCCGTTCTTCACCATTTCCGGTTCTGATTTCGTCGAGATGTTCGTGGGTGTTGGTGCAAGCCGCGTCCGTGACATGTTCGAACAGGCCAAGAAACATGCTCCTTGCATCATCTTCATCGACGAAATCGATGCGGTCGGTCGCCATCGTGGCGCTGGCATGGGTGGTGGTCACGACGAGCGTGAACAGACTCTCAACCAGTTGCTGGTCGAGATGGACGGTTTTGAAATGAATGACGGCATCATCGTCATTGCCGCAACCAACCGTCCTGACGTACTGGACCCGGCGCTGCTGCGTCCAGGTCGTTTCGACCGCCAGGTAGTTGTAGGTCTGCCGGACATTCGTGGCCGCGAGCAGATCCTCAAGGTTCACATGCGCAAGGTTCCGATGGGCGAAGACGTCAACGCAGGCGTTATCGCTCGCGGTACGCCGGGTTTCTCCGGTGCCGATCTGGCTAACCTGGTCAACGAAGCGTCGCTGTTCGCTGCTCGCTCCGGCAAGCGCGTCGTAGAGATGAAAGAGTTCGAACTGGCCAAGGACAAGATCATGATGGGCGCTGAGCGCAAATCGATGGTCATGTCCGAAAAGGAAAAACGCAACACGGCTTACCACGAAGCAGGACACGCTATCGTCGGACGCCTGGTGCCTGAGCATGATCCGGTTTACAAGGTCTCCATCATCCCGCGCGGTCGTGCGCTGGGTGTGACGATGTTCCTGCCGGAAGAGGACCGTTACAGCCTGTCCAAGCGTGCGTTGATCAGCCAGATCTGCTCGCTGTACGGTGGTCGTATCGCGGAAGAAATGACCCTTGGCTTCGATGGCGTCACAACCGGTGCCTCCAATGACATCATGCGTGCCAGCCAGATTGCCCGGAACATGGTCACCAAGTGGGGGCTGTCTGAAAAACTCGGCCCGCTGATGTACTCGGAAGACGAAGATGCAGGTTACCTGGGGCGCGGCAGCAGCCAGAACTCCAGTGTTTCCGGCGATACTGCCAAGCTCATCGACTCCGAAGTGCGCAGCATCATCGATCACTGCTACGGCACTGCCAAGCAGTTGCTGACGGACAATCGTGACAAGCTTGAAGCGATGGCTGATGCGCTGATGAAGTATGAAACCATTGATGCCGATCAGATCGACGACATCATGACCGGTCGCGTGCCTCGTGAACCGCGTGACTGGGGCGGTGGTTCGGGTACCAGCGGTACTCCGATCACACCTGACCCTCGTCCGGAAACTCCGATTGGCGGCCCTGCTGCCGAGCACTAAGGTCTGACATGACATCTGCGCTGTACCCAACCCGGTTGCCTTGCGGCAATCGGGTTCTTGATTTGGCCCGTACGCATGTGATGGGTATCCTCAATGCAACCCCAGACTCGTTTTCGGATGGCGGCCGCTACAGCCAGCTTGATGCTGCCTTGCGTCATGCCGAGGCGATGGTGCTGGCAGGTGCCACACTGATCGACGTTGGTGGAGAGTCGACGCGCCCTGGTGCGCGTCCGGTGTCTGCGTCAGAAGAGGTCGAGCGTGTGGCGCCGGTGGTTGAGGTCATCGCGCGCGAGCTGGATGTGATCATCTCTGTGGACACCTCCACGCCTGAGGTCATGCTGGCGACGGCTGGCCTGGGTGCCGGGCTTATCAATGACGTCCGCTCGCTTCAGCGGCCAGGCGCGCTTGAGGCGGCTGCAAGCACTGGTTTGCCGGTGTGTCTCATGCACATGCTGGGTGAGCCCGGAACCATGCAGAATGACCCGCACTACGAAGACCTGGTGGGCGAGGTTTGTGCCTTCCTGGCTGAGCGGATGAAACAGTGTGTTGCGGCGGGAATCGGTCAGCAGCAGATCATTCTTGATCCGGGCTTTGGCTTTGCCAAGACGCTGGAGCACAATCTGAGTCTGTTCAAGCATATGGAGGTGCTGCAAGCGCTCGGCAGGCCTTTGCTGGTAGGTGTTTCGCGCAAAAGCATGATTGGTGCTGTATTGGGGCGCTCCGTAGATCAGCGTCTATCCGGTGGGCTGGCCTTGGCTGCTTTGGCTATGACCAAGGGAGCCCGAATTCTACGTGTGCACGATGTCGCCGAAACGGCTGACGTGGTGCGCATGATCGCAGCTGTCCAGGCAGCTGAATAACAACAGTGGGGCATCCATGACTACCAGAAAATATTTCGGAACCGACGGCATTCGTGGTCGCGTAGGGCAATTTCCGATCACGCCCGAGTTCATGCTGAAACTGGGTTGGGCTGCAGGCATGGCCTTTCGCAAGATGGGCGCCTGCCGGATTCTCGTCGGCAAGGACACGCGCATCTCCGGCTACATGTTCGAATCCGCCCTTGAGGCCGGGCTCTCTGCGGCCGGTGCTGACGTGCTCCTGCTGGGGCCTATGCCGACACCTGCGATTGCCTACCTGACACGTACGTTTCATGCCGAAGCAGGCATCGTGATCAGTGCCTCGCATAATCCGCACTACGACAACGGCATCAAATTCTTCTCCGGTCAGGGCACCAAACTGCCTGACGAGATCGAAATGATGATCGAAGAGCTGCTCGATGCGCCGATGACCGTGGCGGAGTCCGAGAACCTCGGCAAGGTTTCGCGAATCAACGATGCCGCAGGGCGTTACATCGAATTCTGCAAAAGCAGCGTGCCGACCAGCACCGACTTTGCCGGCCTGAAGGTGGTCATCGACTGCGCGCACGGTGCGACCTACAAGGTTGCGCCCAACGTCTTTCGTGAGCTTGGCGCGCAGGTTGTGGTGCTTTCTGCGCAGCCTGACGGTCTCAATATCAACAAGAATTGCGGCTCCACTCACATGGAAGCCTTGCAGGCGGCAGTGGTCGCAGAGCATGCCGACATGGGCATCGGCTTCGACGGTGACGGCGACCGCGTGTTGATGGTCGACCATACCGGGACCATCGTCGATGGTGACGAGCTGCTTTACATCATTGCCCGTGATCTGCATGAGCGTGGGCGCTTGCAGGGTGGCGTCGTCGGCACGTTGATGAGTAATCTCGGGCTTGAACTGGCCTTGGCCGAGCAGAACATCCCGTTTGTTCGTGCCAATGTCGGTGACCGTTATGTGATCGCCGAGCTGCTTGAGCGCAACTGGCAGATTGGCGGTGAAAACTCCGGCCATATCGTGTGCTTCCAGCACGCTACTACCGGTGATGCGATCATTGCATCGTTGCAGGTGATACTGGCTCTGCGTCGCAGCGGCATCAGCCTCGCCGAAGCGCGTCTGAAACTGCGCAAATGCCCGCAGATCCTGATCAATGTGCGTTTTGCAGGTTCAGGTGTAGACCCGGTTTCGCACCCTTCGGTCCAGCAAGCCTGTGCACGTGTTACCGAGCAGATGGCAGGACGGGGCAGGGTGCTGCTGCGCAAGTCGGGCACAGAGCCTTTGGTGCGCGTGATGGTCGAAGGTGAGGATGAACCCCAGGTCAGATCGTATGCCGAAGAGCTCGCAAAACTGGTTGCTGAAGTTTGCGCCTGATTTCGGCTTGCCAGTGTCGGAAGTGTTGGGTAACATCTGCGCCCACTTTGACCCACGAGGTGTAGCATGCGTCGCCCAATGGTAGCTGGTAACTGGAAAATGCACGGTACCCGCGCCAGCGTCGCTGAGCTGATCGAGGGTTTGGGCAAGCAGGTGTTGCCTGGCAGCGTCGATATCGCCGTAATGCCTGCAAGTCTGTTTACCAATCAGGTGATCGAAGGGCTTCAGGCAACGTCGATCATCGTCGGTGCGCAGGATGCAGCCATTCAGGCTGAGCAGGGCGCGCTGACCGGTGAGGTAGCGTCGAGTCAGCTGGCTGATGCAGGTTGCAAGCTGGTACTTGTCGGGCATTCCGAGCGTCGTCAGTTGATCGGCGAGCAGGATCATGTCCTCAACAAGAAGTTTGCGGCGATCCAGGCAAGCGGTCTGACACCTGTGCTTTGCATAGGCGAAACGCTCGAAGAGCGCAAGGCAGGGCAGACGCTTGAGGTTGTCGGGCGTCAGCTGGACAGTGTCATCGCCGAGTTTGGCGTCAGCGCACTGATCAATGCCGTAATTGCCTACGAGCCGGTCTGGGCCATTGGCACCGGATTGACTGCTTCGCCTCAAGAGGCGCAGGAAGTGCACGCAGCAATCCGTGCGCAACTGGCAAAAGAGAATGCCGAAGTCGCACAAGGCGTGCGACTTCTCTATGGCGGCAGCGTGAAGGCGGCCAATGCGGTCGAGCTCTTCAGCATGCCGGATATCGATGGGGGGCTCATTGGTGGAGCTTCCCTGAATGCAGATGAGTTCGGTGCGATCTGTCGCGCCGCGGGAAACTGAAAAAATGCTGGAAACAGTCGTAATCGTTTTTCACCTGTTGGGCGCTCTGGGCGTCGTCGCTCTGGTATTGCTGCAGCAGGGTAAAGGTGCTGACGCCGGTGCGTCGTTCGGAGCAGGTGCATCAAATACTGTCTTCGGAGGTCAAGGAACCTCTACCTTTCTCAGTAAGTTTACTGCTATACTTGCAGCATGTTTTTTCATAACCAGCTTGGGGTTAGGTTACTTTGCTAAAGAGAAAGCTCAACAGCTGACTCAAGTAGGTTTGCCAGATCCCGCAGTACTGGAAGTGAAGCAAAAGCCGGCAGCAGATGATGTACCGGTTCTCGAAGGGCAAAAGCCAGCTGTTGTTCCAGCTGACGTACCTCAAGCCCCAGGGAAGAAGTAAAAAAGAATTCGGCGATGTTTCGTGAGGTCGCCAAAAAGTTGTAATGCCGAGGTGGTGGAATTGGTAGACACGCAACCTTGAGGTGGTTGTGCCCAATGGGTGTAGGGGTTCGAGTCCCCTTCTCGGTACCAATTAACAAGGGAGCCCGCATTCGCGGGCTTTCTTGTAGGTGGATGTTGGATTGACCCAGCAATGGATCGGTCGTATACTTCCGCCCCAGCTTTGTCGCGGGGTGGAGCAGTTTGGTAGCTCGTCGGGCTCATAACCCGAAGGTCGTTGGTTCAAATCCAGCCCCCGCAACCAGTTTTAGCGGAGCCCCTTTTAAGGGGCTTTTTGTTAGCTGGACAGTACATGACGTCGATGTTCAGCGGCGTTTTCAGGGATGGGCTTTTGCCCATTTTTTTATTTCTAAAGCATGCACGAGGGGGTTCAGGTGTCGAGCAAGCTAGAACAGTTGCAGGACTTGTTGGCCCCGGTGGTCGTAGCCCTTGGCTATCAATGCTGGGGGATCGATTTCAGTTCCCAGGGCAAGCATTCGGTGCTGCGCATTTATATTGATAAGGAAGGTGGTGTTCTGGTCGACGACTGCGCAATCGTAAGTCGCCAGATCAGCGGTGTATTGGACGTAGAAGATCCGATCAGCACTGAATACACCCTTGAAGTATCGTCTCCTGGCATGGAGCGCCCGCTGTTCACTATTGAGCAGTTTGCTTCGTACGCCGGGGAACAAGTGAAAATAAAGCTGCGTTCACCTTTCGAAGGGCGACGCAACTTTCAAGGCCTTCTCCGCGGGGTGGAGGAGCAGGATGTCGTGGTGCAGGTTGAAGACCATGAGTTCCTGTTGCCGATCGACATGATCGACAAGGCCAACATTATTCCCACGTTTGACTGAGACGTGCCGGTTACTGCGGATCCCGCGGATCCAATGGCTTGCGAAAGGCGAGGCGTACGATGAGCAAAGAAGTACTGCTGGTTGTTGAGTCGGTGTCCAATGAAAAGGGCGTTCCGGCAAGTGTAATTTTTGAAGCGCTGGAGCTGGCTCTTGCCACCGCTACCAAGAAACGTTTTGAAGATGAAGTAGAACTGCGTGTAGAGATCAATCGCCAGACAGGCAACTACGAGACTTTCCGTCGCTGGACAGTTGTCGAAGACGAAGATCTGGACGATCCTGCGTACGAATTGGCCGTAGACCAGGCTCAAGTCAAGAAGCCAGGTGCCGTTGCGGGCGACCTGATCGAAGAAAAAATCGATTCCATCGAATTCGGTCGTATCGCCGCACAGACCGCCAAGCAAGTCATTGTGCAGAAAGTTCGTGAAGCCGAGCGTGCTCAGGTAGTCGACGCCTACCGTGAGCGTCTGGGTGAAATCATTTCTGGTACTGTTAAAAAGGTTACGCGTGACAATGTCATCGTTGACCTGGGTAACAATGCCGAAGCCTTGCTGGCTCGTGAAGACATCATTTCCCGGGAAACTTTCCGGGTCGGTGTTCGCGTCCGTGCTTTGCTGAAGGAAATTCGTACTGAAAACCGTGGTCCTCAGCTGATTCTGTCGCGTACTGCGCCAGAGATGCTGATCGAGCTTTTCCGCATTGAAGTGCCGGAAATTGCCGAAGGTCTCATCGAGGTGATGGCTGCCTCCCGTGACCCGGGTTCTCGTGCGAAAATCGCTGTTCGCTCCAAGGATAAACGAATCGATCCGCAAGGTGCCTGTATCGGCATGCGCGGTTCGCGAGTTCAGGCTGTTTCCGGCGAGCTGGGTGGCGAGCGTGTGGATATCGTTCTTTGGGACGATAACCCGGCGCAGTTCGTGATCAATGCAATGTCTCCTGCAGAAGTAGCGGCAATCATCGTAGATGAAGACGCGCATGCAATGGACATCGCGGTGGGAGCGGACAACCTGGCCCAGGCTATTGGTCGTGGCGGTCAGAACGTGCGTCTGGCGAGCCAGTTGACTGGCTGGACCCTGAACGTAATGACCGAATCGGACATCCAGGCCAAGCAGCAAGCTGAAACCGGTGACATCCTGCGCAATTTCATCGAAGAACTCGAAGTCGATGAAGAATTGGCACAGGTGCTGGTTGATGAAGGCTTCACCAGCCTGGAAGAGATTGCCTACGTACCGTTGGAAGAAATGCTCAACATCGACGGCTTTGACGAAGACATCGTCAACGAGCTTCGCGCTCGTGCCAAGGATCGTTTGTTGACTAAAGCCATCGCTACAGAGGAAAAGCTGGCAGACGCCCATCCGGCCGAAGACCTGCTCTCGCTTGAGGGTATGGACAAGGATTTGGCGATGGAACTGGCGGTGCGCGGCGTAATTACCCGCGAAGACCTGGCCGAGCAGTCTATAGATGACCTGCTCGACATCGACGGCATTGACGATGATCGTGCCGGCAAGTTGATCATGGCCGCCCGAGCCCACTGGTTCGAGTAATTGGGCGCGGCCTGAGGAGAGAAGTGCATGACGCAAGTCACGGTGAAAGAACTGGCCAAAGTGGTCGACACACCGGTAGAGCGCCTGTTACAGCAGATGCGTGAGGCAGGTCTGCCGCACACCGCCGCCGAGCAAGTTGTGACCGATAACGAAAAACAAGCCTTGTTGACGCACCTGAAAAGCGGTCACAAGGCCAAGGTGGAAGAGCCTCGCAAGATTACCTTGCAGCGCAAGACCACCAGCACCCTGCGCGTTGCTGGCAGCAAGAGCATCAGCGTTGAAGTGCGCAAGAAGAAAGTCTTTGTGCAGCGTAGCCCGGAAGAGATCGAAGCCGAGCGCAAGCGCGAGATGGACGAACGCCGTGCGGTAGAAAATGCCGCTCGTCAAAAGGCTGAAGAAGAAGCCAAGCGTCGCGCTGAAGAAGATGCGCGCAATCAGCCTGCCGCCGGCCAGCCTGCTTCGGCACCTGAGCAACCTGTTGCTGCAGCCGAGCCTGTGCGTGAAGCGCCAGCACCAGCAGCGGCTGCTCCGGCACCTGCCAGCGCAGCGCCGTCTGCTGACGCTCGCAAGCGTGACGAACAGCGTCGCCCGGACAAGCCTCGTGCTGACGACCGCAATGCCCGCGGCGGCGACGGGGAGCGTAAAAACGCTCCGCATCGCGCTTCGGTCAAGGAGAAGGCTCCGGCCCCTCGCGTTGCTCCTCGTACTACCGACGAAGAAAGCGACAGCTTCCGTCGTGGTGGTCGCGGCAAGTCCAAGCTGAAGAAGCGCAATGCACATGGTTTCCAGAGCCCTACCGGCCCTGTGATCCGTGACGTTGCCATCGGCGAGACCATCACCGTCGGCGAATTGTCGGCACAGATGTCGGTCAAGGCTGCTGAAGTCATCAAGTTCATGTTCAAGATGGGCACTCCGGTGACCATCAACCAGGTACTGGATCAGGAAACTGCCCAGTTGATCGCCGAAGAGCTGGGCCACAAGGTCACGCTGGTCAGCGACAACGCCCTGGAAGATTCCCTGGCCGAATCGCTGAAGTTCGAAGGTGAGTCGTTCTCCCGTGCACCGGTTGTGACCGTAATGGGCCACGTCGACCACGGTAAGACCTCGCTGCTCGACTACATCCGTCGTGCCAAGGTTGCAGCTGGCGAAGCTGGCGGCATCACCCAGCACATCGGTGCCTACCACGTTGAAACCGAACGCGGCATGGTCACGTTCCTCGACACCCCTGGTCACGCCGCGTTTACCGCCATGCGTGCTCGTGGTGCCAAGGCAACGGACATCGTGATTCTGGTGGTTGCAGCTGACGACGGCGTTATGCCGCAGACCATCGAAGCTGTTCAGCATGCTGTTGCGGCTGGCGTTCCGCTGGTTGTTGCGGTGAACAAGATCGACAAGCCTGGTGCTGACCTCGATCGTATCCGCAGCGAGCTGTCGGTCCATGGCGTGACGTCCGAAGAGTGGGGCGGTGATACGCCTTTCGTTTCGGTATCCGCGAAAATGGGTACTGGCGTCGACGAGCTGCTGGAAGCTGTTCTGCTGCAAGCCGAAGTTCTGGAACTCAAGGCAACTCCTTCGGCCCCGGGTCGTGGTGTTGTTGTCGAGTCCCGTCTGGACAAGGGCCGTGGTCCGGTCGCTACTGTTCTGGTTCAGGACGGTACGCTGCGTCAGGGCGACATGGTTCTGGTCGGTTCGAACTTCGGCCGCATCCGCGCCATGCTCGACGAGAACGGCAAGCCGGTCAAAGAAGCAGGTCCTTCGATTCCGGTCGAAATCCTGGGTCTTGACGGTACTCCGGATGCTGGCGACGAGATGTCGGTGCTGGCTGACGAGAAGAAAGCCCGCGAAGTCGCGCTGTTCCGCCAGGGCAAGTTCCGCGAGGTCAAACTGGCTCGCGCTCATGCCGGCAAGCTGGAGAACATCTTCGAGAACATGGGTCAGGAAGAGAAGAAGACGCTTAACATCGTCCTCAAATCCGACGTCCGCGGTTCTCTGGAAGCATTGCAGGGCGCCCTCGGCGGCCTGGGTAACGACGAAGTGCAAGTGCGCGTAGTCGGTGGCGGTGTCGGTGGTATCACCGAGAGCGACGCCAACTTGGCACTGGCCTCCAACGCTGTACTGTTTGGCTTCAACGTGCGTGCCGATGCTGGCGCGCGCAAGATTGTCGAGCAGGAAGGTCTGGATATGCGTTACTACAACGTGATCTACGACATCATCGAAGACGTCAAGAAAGCCCTTACCGGTATGCTTGGCAGCGACGTCCGGGAGAATATCCTGGGTATTGCCGAAGTCCGCGATGTGTTCCGTTCGCCGAAATTCGGCGCGATCGCAGGCTGTATGGTTCTGGAAGGCACTGTCTACCGTAACCGTCCGATTCGTGTTCTGCGCGAAGACATCGTTATCTTTGAAGGCGAGCTGGAATCCCTGCGCCGCTTCAAGGACGACGCTGCCGAAGTACGTGCAGGCATGGAATGCGGTATCGGCGTCAAGAGCTACAACGACGTCAAGGTCGGTGACAAGATCGAAGTCTTCGAGAAGGTCCAAGTGGCTCGCAGCCTCTAAATCGCGAGCTTCAGGAGTCATGGTGGGAGCTTCGCATGCAAATGCCCTGCTTCCCCCATGGGCTCTAAACGCAACGCCCGGTCTGGCAATTGTCAGGCCGGGCGTTTGCCGCTTTCAGACTGTCAGGGTTTGGTCCCGGATCAGTAACAGGTAACAAGCATGGCAAAAGAATACAGCCGTACCCAACGTATTGGCGATCAGATGCAGCGCGAGCTGGCGCAACTGATCCGTCGCGAAATCAAGGACCCACGTGTGGGTCTGGTCACTATCACCGCCGTAGACGTCAGCCGTGACGTGGGTCATGCCAAGATTTTCATGACCGTCATGGGCCAGGACAGCGCGGAAGAGATCGCACAGACCATCAAGGTGCTCAACTCTGCCGCAGGCTTCCTGCGCATGCAGCTGGCACGCGAAATGAAGCTGCGCAGCGTGCCTCAACTGCATTTCCATTACGACGAAAGCGTCGTGCGTGGTGCGCATCTCTCGGCACTGATCGAGCGTGCAGTGGCACAGGACGGTCAGCATCAGGAAGGCTCGGCATCGCCAGATGCAAAGCCTGAAAGTACCGAGGAATAAAGAGTGGCTCAGGTCAAGCGTATACGCCGCAACGTCAGCGGGATCATCCTGCTCGACAAGCCACTGGGTTTCACTTCCAACGCCGCTTTGCAAAAGGTTCGCTGGCTGCTCAATGCCGAGAAAGCCGGGCATACGGGCAGCCTTGATCCGCTGGCAACGGGTGTTTTGCCGTTGTGCTTTGGCGAAGCGACCAAGTTTTCCCAGTACCTGCTCGATTCGGACAAGTCCTACGAGACTCTGGCGCAGTTGGGCAAAACCACCACGACTGCCGACTCCGAAGGTGAGGTTTTGCTCACGCGTCCGGTGACCGTTGGTCGCGACGATATCGAGGCGGTGTTGCCGCATTTTCGTGGGCAAATCAGCCAGATACCTCCCATGTACTCGGCCCTCAAGCGTGATGGCCAGCCACTTTACAAGCTGGCACGTGCAGGGGAAGTAGTGGAGCGCGAGCCCCGTTCTGTTACTATTGCGCGCCTGGAATTACTTGCTTGCGAAGGCGACACAGCACGTCTGTCGGTCGATTGCAGCAAAGGTACCTATATCCGTACGCTGGTCGAGGATATTGGTGAAAAGCTCGGTTGTGGTGCTTACGTCGCAGAGCTGCGCCGTACCCAGGCGGGGCCTTTCACGCTGGCTCAGACGGTTACGCTGGAAGAACTGGAGCAAGTGCATGCCGACGGCGGCAATGAGGCGGTTGACCGCTTCCTGATGCCATCGGACAGCGGTCTGCTGGACTGGCCGCTGCTGAAGTTTTCGGAGCACAGTTCGTTTTACTGGTTGCACGGGCAGCCAGTGCGCGCGCCGGACGCACCGAAATTCGGTATGGTTCGTGTGCAGGATCACGAAGGTCGCTTCATCGGTATCGGTGAAGTCGCCGAAGACGGGCGTATTGCGCCGCGTCGATTGATTCGGTCAGAGTGACCGGAACCAGTCCGTCCGCAGGCTAGCCTGCGAGCGGGGTGGAATGAGGATGGCTGTCAACAGGCACGGTCATACCTCCTTTTTTAATACGAGGATCTGTCCTCGGCCTGTTGGAAACGTTTCTCCGGAAGCGCTTCCTTGAACAAAAGGATTGCCCACATGGCACTCAGCGTTGAAGAAAAAGCTCAGATCGTAACCGACTACCAGCAAGCTGTTGGTGATACTGGTTCGCCAGAAGTGCAAGTTGCACTGCTGACCGCCAACATCAACAAACTGCAAGGCCACTTCAAGGCCAACGGTAAGGACCACCACTCGCGTCGTGGTCTGATCCGTATGGTAAACCAGCGTCGCAAGCTGCTGGATTACCTGAAAGGTAAGGACGTTAGCCGTTACAGCGCCCTGATCGGTCGTCTGGGTCTGCGTCGCTAATAACGACGTTGCTAGAGGTTGGTTGTCTGTCACGATCCGTCGGGTTTTCCCGGTGGTTCTGGCAGGCTCCCAGCCTCAAGTTTTATCTGGACTGTGGATGGGGCCGATTCCCCACGCTGCCCAAGAATTCGCAAGAAACCAGTTCCCCAAGAGCCACAAAGAAAGGTAGGAAACCGTGAACCCGGTAATCAAAAAGTTTCAGTTCGGTCAATCGACCGTAACCCTCGAGACAGGCCGTATCGCCCGTCAAGCCTCTGGCGCAGTATTGGTCACCGTTGACGACGACGTCAGCGTACTCGTGACTGTGGTCGGCGCCAAACAGGCTGACGCTGGCAAAGGCTTCTTCCCTCTGTCCGTGCACTATCAGGAAAAAACCTACGCTGCCGGCAAGATTCCTGGTGGTTTCTTCAAGCGTGAAGGCCGTCCTTCCGAGAAAGAAACCCTGACCTCGCGCCTGATCGACCGCCCGATCCGCCCGTTGTTTCCAGAAGGCTTCATGAACGAAGTGCAGGTTGTCTGCACCGTCGTCTCCACCAGCAAGAAAATTGATCCGGACATCGCTGCGATGATCGGTACTTCGGCTGCACTGGCCATCTCCGGTATTCCGTTTGACGGTCCGGTCGGTGCTGCGCGCGTTGCTTTCCACGAAAGCACCGGCTACCTGCTGAACCCGACTTACGAGCAACTGCAGGCTTCGAGCCTGGACATGGTCGTAGCCGGTACTTCCGAAGCCGTTCTGATGGTTGAATCCGAAGCCAAAGAGCTGACCGAAGACCAGATGCTGGGCGCTGTGCTGTTCGCCCATGACGAATTCCAGGTGGTGATCAACGCCATCAAGGAACTCGCTGCAGAAGCCGCCAAGCCTGTCTGGGCCTGGCAGCCGAAGCCTGAGGCAACCGCACTGCTGGGCGCTATCCGTGCCGAGTTCGGCGACGCGATCTCCCAGGCTTACACCATCACTGTCAAAGCCGACCGCTATGCGCGTCTGGGCGAGCTGAAAGATCAGGTCGTTGCCAAGCTGGCTGTTGAAGAAGGCAGCCCGTCTGCCAGCGAAGTCAAAGCTGCTTTCGGTGAAATCGAATACCGCACCGTTCGCGAAAACATCGTCAACGGCAAGCCGCGTATCGATGGTCGCGACACTCGCACCGTTCGCCCTCTGAACATCGAAGTTGGCGTTCTGCCGAAGACTCACGGTTCGGCACTGTTCACCCGTGGCGAAACTCAGGCGCTGGTTGTTGCCACGCTGGGTACTGCACGTGACGCACAGCTGCTCGATACGCTCGAAGGCGAGAAAAAAGACCCCTTCATGCTGCACTACAACTTCCCTCCGTTCTCGGTGGGCGAGTGTGGCCGCATGGGCGGCGCAGGTCGTCGTGAAATCGGTCACGGCCGTCTGGCCCGTCGCAGTGTCCAGGCCATGCTGCCGGGCGCTGACGTATTCCCGTACACCATCCGTGTTGTGTCGGAAATCACCGAGTCCAACGGCTCCAGCTCCATGGCTTCGGTCTGTGGTGCTTCCCTGGCTCTAATGGACGCTGGTGTGCCGATGAAGGCGCCGGTTGCCGGTATCGCCATGGGCCTGGTCAAGGAAGGCGAGAAGTTCGCCATTCTGACCGACATTCTGGGTGACGAAGACCACCTGGGCGACATGGACTTCAAGGTAGCCGGTACCTCCAAAGGTGTTACCGCGCTGCAGATGGACATCAAGATCAAAGGCATCACCGAAGAAATCATGGAGATCGCCCTGGGCCAGGCCCTGGAAGCTCGCCTGAACATCCTCGGTCAGATGAACCAGATCATCGGTCAGTCGCGTAACGAACTGTCGGCCAACGCTCCGACCATGATCGCGATGAAGATCGACACCGACAAGATCCGTGACGTGATCGGCAAGGGTGGCGCAACCATCCGTGCCATCTGCGAAGAGACCAAGGCTTCGATCGACATCGAAGACGACGGCTCGATCAAGATCTTCGGCGAGTCCAAGGAAGCGGCTGAGGCAGCACGTCAGCGCGTTCTGGGTATCACCGCAGAAGCGGAGATCGGCAAGATCTACGTCGGTAAGGTTGAGCGCATCGTCGATTTCGGCGCATTCGTCAACATCCTGCCGGGCAAGGATGGTCTGGTTCACATCTCGATGCTGAGCGATGCTCGCGTAGAGAAAGTGACCGATATCCTCAAGGAAGGTCAGGAAGTCGAAGTGCTGGTACTGGACGTGGACAACCGCGGTCGTATCAAGCTGTCGATCAAAGACGTAGCGGCAGCGAAAGCGTCGGGCGTCTGATTGATCTGAGCGGCATGTGAAAAAGGACTCTTCGGAGTCCTTTTTTTATGAGCGCAATTAGAGGGTTACAAACGGGGCATGCAAACTGCTCGGTATAAACATGCATCTTGCAAGCACAATAAGTGAGGAACGGGCAAACTGCACGACCCGGTTAAAAATTAAAAAACTTAACTATATGATTTTAAAGGGTTTTTAGTGTTTTTGGTTTTTGGCACACCGCTTGCGATATACCTGTTAACCCTGCCACCACACGCTGGTGCAGATTTTGAGAAAAACAGGAGTTATCGTATGAAGAAGTTCGCTATTGCCGCTGCTACCGCTACTGCCCTGACTCTGACCATGGCCAACGCTGCTTTCGCACAGACCTCGGCTCAAGCGCCAATGGTTCTGGCAGCTAACACCACTACTCAAGAAGTCAAAGAAGATACTTCTGATACCTGGATCACCACCAAAGTCAAAGCTGACCTGCTGACCGAGAAAGGCATCCCAGGTTCGGACATCAAGGTTGAGACCAACAAAGGTGTGGTTTCCCTGTCCTCCATGGTAAAAGTTACCGAAGCTCAGAAAAACACCGCCGTCGCTATCACCAAGAAAATCAAAGGTGTTAAAGACGTATCGGCTGCTGGCCTGAAAGCCGAGTAATCGAATACTGCCCATGAACAGCCGCAGTCATTGATTGATGGAAAGTTCATGCGAGGCTACAAGGATGTAGCCATTAAAGGCCCCGACTGAAGAGTCGGGGCCTTTTCTATGGCGGTGAAGAATGGGTGCAGGGGGTAGGGGGGAGCATCAGTTACGACGCTTGCTTTCAATCCCGACCAAGCGACCACCTTCGAAGCGCAGGTACTGATACATGCCGTTATCAGGTCCGTAGATCCATTCCTCGATCCTCACGGCTTCGGACCTTCGGTAGTTGCTATTGAAGGTCTCCTGAGTGCCCAGCACTTCCTGGCTTACGGGCTCTCCGCATTTCTGCTGCACTTCGAATGCCCGGTCCCCCGTGCTGACCAGCTGGTTACCACAGCGCAGGGTTGACGTGGCATATGACGAGGTGGCAACTGACCCGGCCAGGGTGGCGAGGGTCAGGTTGATCAGCAGTTTGATTCGGGTACGTGCCAAGGCTTCATTCACTGTCGAGGTGGAGGGGGCTGATGACTTTACCATCTGGCTGGGCCTGACCCAGACGGGCATCGACGAAGTACACGCGGGCGTCTTCCAGCTTGCCCTTGTCTACCAGGTAGTCCTTGATGCTGCTGGCTCTGCCCTGGCCTAGCTCACGCAGCAATACCTCATTGCTGCTCCAGAACTTGAGCACGGCGGCACGCATCTGGTTTGCACGTTGTTCCTTGCCCAGGTTTGCCCATTCAGCAGGCGGTTGCTGTTTCAGGCGCGTTCTGTAGATACCTTCGAGCATGGGCGCCTTCTCCTCTTCCGGGACCTGTATCAAACCGGCCCTGGCTGGAACCTTGTCGCCGCGTCGCTGGAGGATCTTGTAATACGTGTACTGGTATTCGCGCTCCAGCCGCTGTTGGGCGATCAATGGACCATCACTGCTGGCAGCGCTGGTGCCTTCGATCTCCAGCTTCAGGTCCGGACGCTCCTTGAGCGCCACCGAGAGCTTGTCCAGAGCACTTTGCGCCTCTGCCGACAAATCACTGGAGCCCGGCGCGAAACTCACGCTGCCGAGGTCCTCGGAGCTTCCACCGGCGACCAGACCGCCGAGCATCTTGAACGGAGCCTGCGCAGCACGCAGCACAAGATTGCGCAGGGTTTGCCAGACAATTGGCATCACGCTGAACTGCGGGTTGTTCAGATCGCCCTCGATCGGCAGCTCCAGGGAAATTCGTCCCTGCGTATCCTTGAGCAGCGCGACCGCCAGACGGATAGGCAGGTCCAGCGCATCCGGGCTGTCGACCCGTTCACCCAGTTGCAACTGTTCAACCAGCACCTTGTTCTGCGCCTTGAGCTGACCTTTGGTGATCAGGTAGTGCAGGTCGAGATTGAGCCTGCCCTTGCGGATCCTGAAACCGGCGAACTTGCCGGAGTAGGGAGTGAGGTTGGTCAGCTCGACGCGCTTGAAGCTGGTGGTGATATCCAGACTGGCCATCGGGTCGAACGGGTTGAGGCTGCCTTTGATGGTCACAGGCGCGTATCGATCGACCTTGCCCTGGATGTCCACGGGTGCCGGTGTCGCCTTGCGGTTGTCGATGGTGCCGATACGACCATTGAGCTGCTGCACGGCGGTGGCAAAGTTCGGGGTCAGGGTCATGTCGGCAAAGTTTGCCGAGCCATCCTTGATATTCACTTCGCCGACGTAGATCGCCAGAGGGTTCTCTGCCTTGGCCTTGGGTTGTGTTCTGGCTGGTTTTGGCTGCGATGCGGTCTTGTCATCAGGCTGCGGAATCAGCAGGTCATCGATATTGGTGGTCCGGTCTTCATTGATCATGAAACGCGCGTAAGGCTGATCCATGTTGACTTTGGCAATCGAAAGGCCCGTGCCGTGCTGGTAGTCCAGCCCTTCGAGTTGCAGTTGTTGCCACTTCAGGAAGTCGCGCTGTTTGAGCGTGTCCAGTGTGTGAAGCTGATTGACCTGCGCTTTGCCGGTGACGCTGAACGCCAGCGGTTCGGTGCTTTTCAGGTTGACCGCCA
Organism: Pseudomonas sp. ICMP 3272; assembly: GCF_001466905.1. Taxonomy (NCBI): domain Bacteria; kingdom Pseudomonadati; phylum Pseudomonadota; class Gammaproteobacteria; order Pseudomonadales; family Pseudomonadaceae; genus Pseudomonas; species Pseudomonas sp. ICMP 3272. The sequence goes on along the minus strand of NZ_LKEK01000039.1, from coordinate 96,051 downwards.
GATCGCTGCCCAGCATGCCGCTGCGCATTTCCAGACGAATGAATGGGCTGATGTAGGCCTGGGCGAGGCGCAGGTCGATGTCGCGGGTAGCTACGTTAAGTTGTGCACTGACCGGGTTGAGGTTCACATCGCCGGCTGCAGTGAGGTTGCCCTGTTTGCCCAGCCCGGTATCAAGCTTGAGCGTGAAGGGGGATTTGTTCAGGCTGTCGAAATTCTGGATGTCCAGATTCAGCGGGCCAACATCCAGAGCAACGGGCTCTTGAGGTACGCGATCTGCCAGATGGACCATGTAATTGCGCAACTGCACATCTCGCAGCAGCACCTGCCATGGCGTGCTTTGCGTGGCGGGCTTGGCTTTGGCAGAGGCCTCTGTGGCTGGGGCCGGTTCAGCCGCCTTGTCGTCCACGGCCGGTGTTTGCGGTGCCGCTGGCTTGCCCGGCTGGCTGGCAAACAGCTTTTGCCAGTCCAGTTGCCCGTCGGCTTCGCGCGCTGCCCAGGTTTCCAGCTTCTGGCTGCGGATCTTGCCTACGGTCACCAGCTGCTTTGCCAGATCGACCGAAGTTTCGCTCACGTCCAGGCGTTGCAGGCGAACAAGAGGGCGACCGTCTGGCGTGTTCAGCGCGAAGGGCGCGACGCTGGCCGACACATTGGTCAGCTTCAGCTCGGTTTCCTTGGCCAGATTCAGTGTGTAGGCGGTGCTGAAATTCAGTACGCCATCCTCAAGCGCCAGCGGCAGGGCATCACGCACGTAAGGCCACCACAGCTTCATCTTGCTGTCGGTAACTTTCAGCGTTCCCTCGGAGGTGATCGGTATCAGGCTGATACGGCCGACCCAGTCGATCTGCCCGCCATCCGGACCTGCCGCGACCAGCGTCATGTCGGCATTGTCTTCGGGTAATGTGCTGAGGTTCTTGAGTTCGAAATTGAGTGTGTCGTAGAGAAATTCGATGGGCTGGCTGGGGCGCATATCCCGAAAGTGAACGTAGCCATCGGCCAGTTTGATTTCGTCGATACGCAGCGGGAACGGCTTGCCGGGGGGTTCGTCCTTGGCAGGTTCGCTGGCTGGCAGCTTGAACAGTTGCGCCAGATTGAGCTTGCCTTGCTTGTCGAACAACAGCTCGGTCTTGGGTTTGATCAGCTCGATGCGTTGCAGATGCAGCGCTCGTGTCCACAGGCTGTTGATTTGCAGGTTGGCATAAAGCTTTTCAAATGCGACCTGTTCCTTGCCCGGCGTGCCGATGTTCAGGCCCCAGAGCGTCAGCTCCAGTGTGTAGGGGTTGAATTCCAGGCGCTCAAGTTTCGCTGGCACGGTGGCGTAGTTGGCCAATTGCTGATTGGCGATCCGCAGAGCGACACCGGGAAGAATGAAGAACCCCAGCAAGCTGTAGAGCACGATCACAGTCAGCAAGGAGCCAAGTGTGCGTTTCAATCCTCTGGACATGGGCAGCGGCGTCTCTCTCTTTTGGAAGCCCTTGGAGTATGGCATGCCTGTTCGGTTCCCAAGGCACTGCCGTCGCCGCTCGTAGGAACTTTCCGATAGTGCTTTGCGATAACAGCCGCCGGATTAGAGTTGCAGGATCAGCGTTTTCAGGGGTGGCTGATTATCCAGAGACGGGAAGTCCTTGGCAGGAAGCATCTCCTGGCAGTCGCGTACCGGGCGTCCAGCCTTGGTGGCACAGCGTAATACCTGCTCACGCCAGTCCTGCATGCTGACCTTCGCAAGGTTGTTGCAGCAGATCAGTACGCCGCCTTCTGCCGTCGTCAGCAGAGCCGGCTTGAGCAGGCTTTGATAGTCGCGCAGCAGGTCAACGGTGCCGAACGCACTTTTGGCCCAGGCAGGTGGGTCAAGCAGAACCAGATCATACTGGCGCTGTTGCAGCTTCATGTAGCTGGGCAATTGTTGGCTGCGCCGCGCTGCAATCGGCAGCCCCGCCAGTTGGCGGATCGCCGGAAAATAATCCGACTGGATGAACTGCATGGGTGGCAGTTGCGGGTTAAGTGCACCATTCTCTCGACCCACGGCCAGGTTGCCTTCGGCGAAGTCCAGATTGCACACCTCGCTCGCGCCACCGGCCGCAGCACTGAGACCGACGCCGCAGGTATAGGCGAACAGGTTCAGCACGCTTTTGCCGGCGCTGTGCTGTTTGACCCAGCCACGCGTGTTGCGCAGGTCCAGAAACAACAGCGGGTCCTGGCCTGCATGCCGGCCGCGGACTCGATAATTGAGCCCCCACTCATGCCCGATGTGGTCGGCCAGCGCCGCTTCGTTAGCCTTGTAGACCGTATCCTGGCGATCCACGCGCGAGTTGCCTTGTGAGCGATCGTTATAGACCAGCAGCGTTTCCAGGCCCAGTCGCGTGTTGACCTGCTCGTGCAGCGCAAGCAATGCATCGCGATCCAGGCGGGTGTGAAAGCTTTGTACCAGCAACTGCGGGCCGTAGCGGTCGATGGTCAGCCCGCTGGCGCCTTCCTGACTGCCGTGAAACAGCCGATAGCAGTCCGTGCCCTGCTGATGCAGTTCGCCCAGCAACGATTGGCGATTATCGAAGGCGACGCTGAGCGCCTGATTCAAGGAAGACATGCTAAGCGCCTCGGGCTGGAATAAGGCGCGGGAGTTTAACAGCTAGCGGGCGCTGACGGTTTTTAGCGTCAGCCGCGTTGTTCAGGTCCTGTGCTGTCATACAGCGCCAACATTCCCCTGTTACGGTACTTTTTTGCCTGTCAGCGAGGGGATAACCGTGAGCCAGTTCGATCTCAAGCGTCGCCGTGTCATCCAGGCCGTGGGGGCCGGTTTGCTGTTGCCGGGGCTTGCGCCTGCGGTGATCGCTTCGGTGCAGGATCGCCCGAAAATGGTCGATGGTGTGCAGTCCGGAGATGTACTCGGCGACAAGGCCATGGTCTGGAGCCGCAGCGACCGGCCTTCGCGGATGGTGGTCGAATGGGACACACGCAGTATGTTCACCCAGCCACGGCGCGTGGTCTCGGCGCTAGCCGATCAGCGTACCGACTTCACCGCGCGGGTCGAATTGAGCGGGCTGCCGGTCGATCAGGCGATTTTCTACCGCGTCTCGTTCGAGGATGCCCAGAGCGGTGTCGCCAGCGAACCCTGGTTCGGCCATCTGCGCAGCACGCCACAACAGCGTCGTGACATCCGCTTCGTCTGGAGTGGCGACACGGTAGGGCAGGGCTTCGGCATCAACCCTGACATTGGTGGCATGCGTATCTATGAGGCGATGCGCTTGCGTTTGCCGGACTTTTTTATCCACAGCGGTGACACCATTTACGCCGACGGGCCAGTGCCCGAGCAGATCACCACGGAAGGCGGGCGGATCTGGCGCAACCTGACCACCGAAGCGAAAAGCAAGGTGGCGGAGACCCTCGACGAGTACCGTGGCAATTACCGCTATAACCTGATGGATGAAAATCTGCGCCGCTTCAACGCAGAAGTGCCGCAGATCTGGCAATGGGATGACCACGAAGTCACCAACAACTGGTCGCCCAGCAAGCAGCTTGATGAGCGTTATAAGGTCAAGGACATCCAGTTGCTGTCCTCGCGTGCCCGCCAGGCTTATCTGGAGTACGCGCCGCTGCGCTTGCAGCAAGCCGACAATGGCGGGCGCATTTATCGCAAGATTCCTTACGGTCCGATGCTCGACGTGTTTGTCCTCGATATGCGCAGCTACCGCGACGGCAATGATGCCAATCTGGCCGAAAAACCGGGCCCTACCACTGCATTTCTTGGCCGTGAGCAACTTGACTGGCTCAAGCGCGAACTTAGTGCGTCACGCGCGCAATGGAAGGTCATTGCTGCTGACATGCCCATAGGCCTTGGCGTGCCGGATGGCGAGGTGAGCCCGGGCGTGGCGCGCTGGGAAGCCATCGCCAACGGCAATGACGGCCCGGCGCTTGGTCGCGAGCTGGAAGTTGCCGAATTGCTGGCGTACCTGCGCGCGCAGAAGATTCGCGATTGTGTCTGGCTGACGGCCGATGTCCATTACTGCGCCGCGCATCATTACCAGCCGGATCGTGCCGTGTTTCAGGACTTCGACCCGTTCTGGGAGTTCGTCGCCGGGCCACTGAATGCGGGCAGCTTCGGTCCCAATGTACTGGACAAGACGTTCGGTCCGGAGCTGGTGTTCCAGAAGGCGCCCCCTGCACAGAACACCTCGCCTTTCGCGGGTTATCAGTTCTTTGGCGAAGTGAACATCGACGGGCAGACCGGCGAGATGTCTGTGGCCCTGCGCGATCTTGATGGCGTTTCAGTGTTTGAGCGTAAATTGCAGCCGACCGTGGAGATCAGCCGCATCGTCTGACAGAAAATCGGGGTGGTGCAGGTAAGGCTCTCGGAAAATCCTTGCAACATGCTTGTCGCGTGTGGCCTATCATGAGCTACCTAACGACGGGACCGGGTATGTTGCATGCTGGCTATTTTTCTCCAAACCCTGAACATCACCGCCCCGGTGTTTGCCATGCTGTTTCTGGGCGTATTGCTCAAGCGCATCGGTGCTATCAACGACGGGTTTATCGTCGCGGCTTCCGGGCTGGTGTTCAACGTCACGATGCCTGCGCTGCTGTTTCTGGGCATCATTCACGCTGATTTGCGCGCGGCTCTGCAACCCAGGCTGCTGATCTTCTTCAGTGTCGCGACGCTGCTGAGCTTCGCATTCGCCTGGGGCTGGGCGATCTGGCGCTGCCCGCAAGAAGAGCGTGGCGTCTACGTTCAAGGCGCGTTTCGTGGCAACAACGGGGTAATCGGCCTGGCCCTGGCGGCCAGCATGTACGGCCCTTATGGCATTTCGCTGGGGGCGATTCTGGCCGCGCTGGTCATTGTCTTCTACAACACGTTGTCGACAATTGTGCTGGCAGTTTACAGCCCGGTGATCAAGTCCGACCCCTGGAGCGTGTTCAAAAGTGTGTTGGCCAACCCGCTGATCATCAGCGTCATCATCGCATCGCCTTTCGCTTACTTCAGCATAGGCCTGCCCAGGTGGCTGGAGACGTCCGGCAGTTATCTGGCGCAAATGACCCTGCCGTTGGCGCTGATCTGCATCGGCGGCACGCTGTCGCTGGCCTCGCTGCGTAAAAGTGGCAGTCTGGCGATCAGTGCCAGCGTCATGAAAATGATCACGCTGCCGCTGCTCTGCACGCTGGCCGCCTGGCTGGTCGGTTTTCGCCGCGCGGAACTGGGCATTCTGTTCCTGTACTTCGCGAGCCCGACGGCCGCTGCCAGCTACATCATGGCGCGCACCGCCAACGGCAACTACGAACTGGCCGCCGCGATCATCGTCATCACCACACTGGCCGCAGCGGTCACCACCAACGTGGGAATTTTCATTCTGCAATGGGGCGGCTGGATCTAGTCCGGCTTTACGTAGCTGTCGATGACTTCCTGTGCTGCACGGAACGCGTCGATGGCTGCTGGCACGCCGGCATAGACCGCGCAGTGCAGCAGCGCCTCGCGAATTTCCTCCACTGTGCAACCGTTGTTCAGTGCTCCACGAACATGGCCCTTTAGCTCTTGCGGGCATTTCAGGGCGGTGAGGGTGGCCAGGGTGATCAGGCTGCGGGTTTTCAGCGGCAAACCCTCACGACTCCAGACGCTGCCCCAGGCGTGTTCGTTGACGAAGTCCTGCAGCGGCTGGCTGAACTCGGTCGCGTTACCCAGCGCCCGGTCGACGTAAACATCGCCCATTACCTGACGACGGATCTGCTCGCCTTCGCTGATTGTCTTGTCTGTCATGGCATTCCCCTTGTATCGATGCGGGTTGAGGTCAGTGCTGGCGTCGCCAGGCGCGGATCGTGCCCCAGGCAACAATAACGCCGAGCACAGGCAGAGCCAGGGTAAGCATTTTCGTTTCGAGCCTTTCGGCCAGTGCCATTCCGGTGCTGATCGCTAGAATATGCAGCCCGTAAGTCAGGTACAACGACAGCAGAAACAGACCCTCCATGCGGTCTATCCGGTAGCCGGAATAGAACAGCGGCACACAAAGCAGCGAAACACCGAGCATGATCGGCAGGTCGAACACCATTGCATTAGGCGAGATCGTCAGCGGCACGGGGGCGAACAGTGCAGTCACTCCCAATACCCCCAGCAGGTTGAACAGATTGCTGCCGATCACATTCCCCACTGCAATATCGCGTTCGCCACGAAACGCCGCTATCAGCGAGGTCATCAGGGCAGGCAGTGAGGTGCCGATGGCGATGACGGTCAGGCCGACAATGCGCTCGGAAAGCCCCAGATGGATGGCGATCACGACCGACGCGTCAACCAGCAAGTGCCCGCCAGCGGTCAGCAGCAGCAAGCCTGCGGCAAGCATGAGGATGCGCGTGAAGGTGCGTGGTTTCTCTGTTGTTTCGGCATGGCCGTGGCGCGGCGTGTGACCGCCCTGGCGGATGATGACAATCAGGCAGACCAGCAAACCTGCAAGCAGCAGTGCACCGTCAAATTTGCTGAATTCGCCGTTCCATGACAGGCCGATGGCCAGCAGGCAGGCCCCGATCATCAGCGGAATATCGATGTGCAGCACCTGGCGGGCAACGCGTAACGGGATGATCAGCGCGCATAGGCCAAGAATCACCAGGACATTGAAGATGTTGCCACCGATGACGCTGCCTACGGCGATGTCGGTGTTATCGGCAAACGCAGCTTGCAGGCTTACCGCCATTTGCGGCGCGCTGGTGCCCATCGCCACAACGGTCAGGCCAATGAGCAATGGCCTGACCTTGAAAATCGCCGCCAGATGCACTGCCGCACGCACTGAAAGTTCTGCCCCGATCAGCAGCAATAGCAGGCCGCTGAGCATTTGAATGAGCGCGGGGGCGGGCAGGGCCGATAGCTGGAGAATACGAGTGTCCTTGTTGGTGTTGATGGGGGTTAAGGCTAATCGAGGGCCTGAACACGCACTGGCGCGGTGCCGCTACGCAGCATACCCAGTTGTTCGGCTGCTTCGCGAGAGACATCGATCAATCGACCACGCGTGTGAGGGCCGCGATCATTGATGCGTACGACCACTGACCTGTCGTTGTCCAGGTTAGTGACCTTGACGCGCGTGCCGAATGGCAACTGCCTGTGGGCGGCAGTCAGGGCGTTCTGATTGAAGGGTTCGCCACTGGCTGTGCGATTGCCATGATGGCGGGCACCGTAATAAGCGGCTGTGCCGGTCTCGTCATAACCGTGAGGGTCGATGATGTGATTGGCGCAGCCTGCCAGTAACGTCAGCAGGCTGCAGGCAAAAATAAGGCGGCGCATGGGTTGGGTTCCTGAGTGCCGGAGTAGGTGTGGTTGACTCTCATGCCAATCCTCCATGCTGGCATGCATTTCGTGACGCTCCGCGTCACAACTCGGTGTCGCAGCGCGCACGCAACAGCGGACGCAGAGCGTCCAGAACTGCATTCCCACGCGGAGCGTGAGGAACGATAGGTGCGCGCGAGGACACCTATCGTGCCAATGCTCCGCGTTGGCATGCATTTCGTGACGCTCCGCGTCACAACTTGGTGTTGCACCGCGTGCTCGGGATCAGCCCTCCAGCTTGGCCTTCAGCAGCTCGTTGACCTGCTGCGGGTTGGCCTTGCCTTTGGAGGCTTTCATTGCCTGACCGACGAAGAAACCGAACATCTTGCCGCGCTTGGCTTCATCAGCGGCGCGATATTGTTCGACCTGCTCCGCGTTGGCAGCCAGCATCTCGTCGAGCATCGACTCGATGGCACCGCTGTCGGTTACCTGCTTCAGGCCGCGCTTGTCGATGACTTCATCGGCACTGCCTTCGCCATTGGCCATCGCCTCGAACACCATTTTCGCGATCTTGCCGGAAATGGTGTTGTCGGTGATGCGCTTGAGCATGCCGCCCAGTTGCTCGGCACTGACCGGCGACTGTTCGATTTCCAGGCCCTGTTTGTTCAGCAGGCTGCCCAGCTCGACCATGACCCAGTTGGCGGCCAGCTTGGCGTCACCGCTGATACTGACCACCTGCTCGAAATAGTCGGCCTGTTCGCGGCTGGAGGCCAGCACACTGGCATCGTAGGTCGACAGGCCGAACTGACTCTGGAAACGTTCACGCTTTTGCGGCGGCAGTTCCGGCAATGTGGCGCGGGTTTCCTCGAGGAACGAATCCTCGATGATCACCGGCAACAGGTCCGGGTCGGGGAAGTAACGGTAGTCGTTGGCTTCCTCCTTGCTGCGCATGGCGCGGGTTTCGTTGGTGTTCGGGTCGTACAGGCGGGTCTGCTGGATAACCTTGCCACCGTCTTCGATCAGATCAATCTGGCGCTGGATCTCGCTGTTGATCGCCTTCTCGATGAAGCGGAACGAGTTGACGTTCTTGATCTCGCAACGTGTGCCGAATTCGACCTGGCCCTTCGGGCGAATCGACACGTTGCAGTCGCAACGCAGCGAGCCTTCGGCCATGTTGCCGTCACAGATGCCCAGGTAGCGGACAATCGCATGGATGGCCTTGACGTAAGCCACGGCTTCCTTGGCGCTGCGCATGTCCGGCTCGGAAACGATCTCCAGCAGCGGCGTGCCAGCACGGTTCAGGTCGATACCGGTCATGCCCTGGAAGTCTTCGTGCAGGCTTTTGCCTGCATCTTCCTCAAGGTGCGCGCGGGTAATGCCGATGCGCTTGACTGTGCCGTCTTCCAGAGTGATGTCCAGGTGGCCCTTGCCGACAATCGGCAGCTCCATCTGGCTGATCTGGTAGCCCTTGGGCAGGTCGGGGTAGAAGTAGTTCTTGCGGGCAAACACGTTGTGCTGACCGATTTCGGCATCCACCGCCAGGCCGAACTTGACGGCCATGCGCACGGCTTCCTTGTTCAGCACCGGCAGAACGCCGGGCATGCCCAGATCGACGAGGCTGGCCTGGGTGTTGGGCTCGGAGCCGAACGTGGTGGCGCTACCGGAAAAAATCTTTGATTGGGTCGAAAGCTGGGTATGAATCTCCAGCCCGATGACGACTTCCCATTGCATGTGTTTCTCCTCAGAAGCCTTCAGGTGCGCGAGTGTGCCAGTCGGTGACTTGCTGATACTGATGCGCCACATTCAAGAGACGGCCTTCCTGGAAATACGGAGCGAGCAGTTGCACGCCGACCGGCAGACCGTCGACGAAGCCAGCAGGCATGGACAAGCCGGGCAGGCCCGCCAGGTTGGCGGTGATGGTGTAGAAGTCTTCCAGGTATTCGGCAATCGGATCGTTGGTCTTGGCGCCGATCTTCCAGGCCGGGTTGGGCGTGGTCGGGCCGAGAATCACGTCGACTTCGGCAAATGCACTCATGAAATCGTTCTTGATCAGGCGACGGATCTTCTGCGCTTGCAGGTAATAAGCGTCGTAGTAGCCCGCCGACAGCGCATAGGCGCCCACCATGATGCGGCGCTGGACTTCCGGGCCAAAGCCTTCAGCGCGGGAACGCTTGTACAGGTCGGTCAGGTCTTTCGGGTCTTCGCAGCGGTAGCCGAAACGCACGCCGTCGAAACGCGACAGGTTGGACGATGCCTCAGCCGGAGCGATGACGTAGTAGGCCGGAATTGCGTGTTGCAGGTTTGGCAGGCTGATTTCCTTAACGATCGCGCCGAGCTTTTCCAGCTCCTTGACGCTTTCATGCACCAGCTGCGCGATGCGCGGGTCCAGACCTGCGCTGAAATACTCTTTCGGCACACCGATACGCAGGCCCTTGAGCGAGGTATTGAGGCTGGCGGAGTAGTCCGGAACCGGCTCGTCGATACTGGTCGAGTCCTGCGGATCGAAACCGGCCATGCCTTGCAGCAGCAGTGCGCAGTCTTCGGCCGTGCGTGCCATCGGGCCGGCCTGATCGAGGCTGGAGGCGTAGGCAATCATGCCCCAGCGCGATACGCGGCCGTAGGTCGGCTTGAGGCCCGTGAGGTTGGTCAGTGCCGCTGGCTGGCGAATCGAGCCGCCGGTGTCGGTGCCGGTTGCCGCAGGCAGCAGGCGTGCAGCAACCGCCGCAGCCGAACCACCGGAAGAGCCACCGGGCACGCATTCCAGATTCCACGGGTTTTTCACCGCGCCGTAATGGCTGGATTCGTTGGCCGAACCCATGGCGAATTCGTCCATGTTGGTCTTGCCCAGCGTCACCGTACCGGCAGAGGCCAGACGCGAAACCACAGTGGCGTCATACGGGGCCTTGAAATTGTCGAGCATCAGCGAGCCGCAGCTGGTACGGATGCCCTGAGTGCAGAACAGGTCCTTGTGCGCCAGCGGGGCGCCGAGCAGCGGGCCGTTCTCACCGGCGGCGCGCCGAGCGTCTGCCGCCTGGGCCTGAGTGATGGCCAGGTCTTCGGTGAGGCTGATGAAGCTGTTGAGCTGCGGGTCAAGCGTCGCGATACGCGACAGCAGAACGCGGGTCAGCTCTTCAGAAGAAAACTTTTTTTCGGCGAGTCCGCGAGCGATCTCGGCCAGAGTCATTTGATGCATGCAGGCGCTTTCCCTTACTCGATGACTTTCGGAACCAGATAGAGGCCGTCTTGGACCGCTGGTGCGATGGCTTGGTAAGTGTCACGACGATTTTGCTCGGTGACGGCGTCTTCGCGCAGGCGCTGGGTGGCTTCCAGCGGGTGAGCCAGAGGTTCGATGCCAGTGGTGTCGACCGCTTGCATCTGATCGACCAGCCCGAGAATGCTGTTAAGTGCTTCGGTGGTACGCGGGATATCGGCGTCATTGAGACCCAGTCGGGCCAGATGAGCGATCTTTTCCACGTCGGAGCGTTCAAGCGCCATGGGGTATCTCCAGTGGAATGCTTATGGATTTGCTTTGTTGCCAATTGCGGAACACTATCGCGTTATTACTGTCTCAAGCCGCTAACGTCGAGGGTCGTGTTCGGAAAACCGCCAATTTAGCATATTGGCTCCTTGCCCAAAATCCCTGTCGTTGTTAGAGTTTGCCGCACTTTTTTTACCACGCGTTCCCTAGGGTCCCTTTCCCATGTTCAAGAAACTGCGTGGCATGTTTTCCAGTGATCTATCCATCGACCTGGGCACTGCCAACACCCTTATCTACGTGCGTGAGCGCGGTATCGTTCTGAATGAACCCTCTGTCGTTGCCATTCGTACTCACGGCAACCAGAAGAGTGTCGTAGCCGTCGGTACCGAAGCCAAGCGCATGCTGGGCCGTACTCCAGGCAACATTGCAGCCATTCGTCCCATGAAAGACGGCGTTATCGCCGACTTCAGCGTCTGCGAAAAAATGTTGCAGTACTTCATCAACAAGGTCCACGAAAACAGCTTTCTGCAGCCCAGCCCTCGTGTGCTGATCTGCGTTCCGTGCAAATCCACCCAGGTTGAGCGTCGTGCCATTCGCGAATCTGCCCTGGGTGCAGGTGCGCGCGAAGTATTCCTGATCGAAGAGCCGATGGCTGCTGCAATCGGCGCCGGTCTGCCGGTGGAAGAAGCTCGCGGTTCGATGGTTGTCGACATCGGCGGCGGCACCACCGAGATCGCGCTGATTTCCCTGAACGGTGTGGTGTATGCCGAATCCGTACGTGTCGGCGGTGACCGTTTCGATGAAGCGATCATCACCTATGTGCGTCGTAACTACGGCAGCCTGATCGGCGAATCCACTGCCGAGCGCATCAAGCAGGAAATCGGTACGGCCTACCCGGGCGGCGAAGTGCGTGAAGTCGACGTCCGCGGCCGCAACCTGGCTGAAGGCGTGCCACGTGCGTTCACCCTGAACTCCAACGAAGTGCTCGAAGCGCTTCAGGAGTCACTGGCGACCATCGTTCAGGCGGTCAAGAGCGCTCTGGAGCAGTCGCCTCCGGAGCTGGCTTCGGACATCGCCGAGCGTGGTCTGGTCCTGACCGGTGGCGGTGCATTGCTGCGTGATCTGGACAAATTGCTGGCTCAGGAAACAGGTCTGCCGGTGATCGTTGCCGAAGACCCGCTGACCTGCGTTGCGCGCGGCGGTGGCCGTGCGTTGGAAATGATGGATAAGCACACCATGGATCTGCTCTCCAGCGAGTAATTCGCCGGGGTGCCTTTCACGGAGTCTTTTGTATGCAGGTGGCGTATGTGCTACCTGTATGCACTGTGCTGACACCGAAACAGGGTGCCTGTCTCTTTCATTTGTCCAGGCCGGTTACATACCGCATGAATAATTGCCAATCGAAGTTCGATCCAACGATCGCATGCCCCGGAGGAGCGGCCTATTAAACCGCTTTTCGCAAAAGGCCCGTCGCTGGGCGTACGTCTGCTGGTGCTGGCCGTTCTGTCGGTTGCGTTGATGGTTGTCGACGCCCGCTTTACGATCCTCAAGCCCGTGCGCAGCCAGATGTCGATGGTGCTCATGCAATCCTATTGGATCGTTGATCTGCCACAACGTTTGTATCAAGGCGTTGCCAGTCAGTTCGGCAGCCGTACAGAGCTGATCGCCGAAAACGAAAAACTCAAGACCGAAGCGTTGCTGCTGCAAGGTCGCCTGCAAAAGCTGGCGGCACTGACCGAGCAGAACGTTCGTCTGCGTGAGTTGCTGAACTCTTCTGCGCTGGTCAACGAAAAGGTCGAGGTCGCCGAGTTGATTGGCATGGACCCGAACCCCTTTACCCATCGCATCATCATCAACAAGGGCGAGCGCGACGGCGTTGTGCTGGGCCAGCCGGTGCTCGATGCGCGCGGCCTGATGGGCCAGGTTGTCGAGTTGATGCCGTACACCTCGCGGGTCCTGCTGCTGACTGATACGACCCACAGCATTCCGGTGCAGGTGAATCGCAACGGTCTGCGTGCCATTGCCAGCGGCACCGGTAATCCGGAACGGCTTGAGCTTCGGCATGTGGCAGATACTGCCGACATCAAAGAGGGTGATCTGCTGGTCAGTTCCGGCCTGGGGCAGCGCTTCCCGGCTGGCTACCCGGTGGCTACGGTCAAGGAAGTGATCCACGACTCCGGGCAGCCGTTCGCAATCGTGCGTGCCGTGCCAACCGCCGCATTGAATCGCAGCCGTTATCTGCTGCTGGTGTTCTCGGACGGCCGTTCGCCGGAAGAGCGCGCTGCCGACGCGGCGCAAGCGCAGGAATCCATCGACAAGGGTATCGAGCCTTCAGTGATGGCGACCCTGCCGCCGCCGACACCTGCTTTCCCGATGTGGCCGCAAGCAACTGGTCCAGTATTCCCGGGCAGCACTGCAACGCACAAGCCTGCTGCGCAATCGACAACGCCTGCTCCGGCTGCAGCGCCTGTGACACCGTCAAGGCCTGCCGCCCGGCCTGCTGCTTCCCAGCCGCCTGCTTCAAGACCTTCCACTGCTCGGGAGCCTATCGATGGTTAGTCATGTTTCCGGGCGCAATGGCTGGGTGGTCTGGCTGACGTTTGCGATCGGTCTGTTGCTGAGCGTTTCGCCGCTGCCGCAATTCATGGAAATTTTCCGGCCCTTGTGGCTGGCCCTGTTGCTGACCTTCTGGGTTCTGGCGCTGCCGCACAAATACGGTATGACCACTGCGTGGATACTGGGGCTGATGGAAGATGTGCTGTATGGCACATTGCTTGGCCAGAATGCGCTGATCCTCAGCCTGATCACGTTTCTGGTGATGTCCCTGCAGCAGCGTCTGCGTATGTTCCCCATGTGGCAGCAATGTCTGGTGCTGTTGGTCGTATTCGGTCTGGCGCAGCTTGCGCAGCTCTGGCTGAGTGCATTGACCGGCAACCGTCAGCCTACGCTGGCGCTGGTTCTACCCGCGCTGGTCAGTGCCCTGTTGTGGCCCTGGATCAGCTATGGCCTGCGTGGATTGCGCAAACGTTTGAAAATCAATTAAGCGCAAGGTGAGCGCGACGCCCCGCTGCGTCCCTGGCGCTCACCCGAACAGACACGGAGATGTCCTTATGCCCTCGCTTTATCTGGCTTCTGGCTCGCCGCGCCGCCGCGAACTTCTGACTCAGATCGGTGTGTCCTTTACCGTACTGAACGCTCAGATTGACGAAACTCCCTTCGACCACGAAACCCCGGCTGCCTATGTCGAGCGTCTTGCGCTCGGCAAGGCCCAGGCCGGGCTGTCTGTGCTGGCGGCCGAACAACAGGCCTGCGTGATGGGCGCTGACACGGCGGTGGTGCTTGATGGGCGCATTCTCGGCAAGCCGGCCGATGAGGCGGATGCTCTGGCCATGCTGACGGCCCTGTCCGGGCGCGAGCACGAAGTGATGACCGCCGTCGCGCTGAGTGATCGGCATCGCAGTGAAACCCGTATTGTGACCAGTCGCGTGCGCTTTCGCCCGATTCAACCCCATGAGGCACAAGCCTACTGGGCCAGTGGCGAGCCTGCTGACAAGGCCGGAGGCTATGCCATTCAAGGGCTGGCGGCGATTTTCGTCGAGGGCCTGCAAGGCAGCTATTCTGGGGTGGTTGGTCTGCCTCTGTGTGAAACCGCAGAACTGCTTGGCCATTTCGGCATACCCTGCTGGCAATGCCTGGAAGGTGACGAGTCATGAGTGAAGAGATCCTGATCAACATCACCCCGATGGAATCACGGGTGGCAGTGGTAGAAAACGGTGTTCTGCAAGAGGTGCACGTCGAGCGTACCCAACGCCGCGGCATCGTCGGCAATATCTACAAAGGCAAGGTAGTGCGGGTGCTTCCCGGCATGCAGGCGGCGTTCATCGACATCGGTCTGGACCGCGCGGCATTCATTCATGCATCGGAAATATCCATGCGTGAAGGGCCTGCCGTCGAGAGCATTGCGTCGCTGGTGCATGATGGCCAGAGCCTTGTGGTGCAGGTCACCAAGGACCCCATCGGCAGCAAAGGCGCGCGGCTGACTACCCAGCTCTCCATTCCGTCACGGTATCTGGTGTACATGCCGCGCACTGCGCATGTAGGCATTTCCCTGAAAATCGAGGACGAGGCCGAGCGTGAACGACTGAAAAAAGTTGTCAGCGATTGTGTCGCCCTGGAAGGTATCAAGGAGGCCGGAGGCTTCATTCTGCGCACCGCCGCCGAAGGTGCCGGTGCTGATGAAATTCTCATGGATATCCGCTATCTGCGCAGGCTCTGGGATCAGATCGGCGAGCAGATCAAGACCGTCAGCCCACCCACAGTGATTTACGAGGACCTGGGCCTGGCCCTGCGTACCTTGCGTGACCTGGTCAGCCCGCGCATCGAGAAAATCCGCATCGACTCGCGGGAAACCTTTCAGAAGACCACCCAGTTTGTGGCCGAGCTGATGCCGGAAATTGCCGACAGGCTGGAGCATTATCCGGGCGAACGGCCGATCTTCGACCTCTATGGGGTCGAGGATGAAATCCAGAAAGCCCTCGAACGCAAGGTGCCGCTCAAGTCCGGTGGTTATCTGGTGGTCGATCCGGCCGAGGCGATGAGCACCATCGACGTCAATACCGGCGCGTTTGTGGGGCATCGCAACCTTGAAGAAACCATCTTCAAGACCAACCTGGAAGCCGCGACAGCCATTGCCCGGCAGCTGCGCCTGCGCAATCTGGGCGGCATCATCATTATCGATTTCATCGACATGGAAGACGGTGAGCACCAGCGTCAGGTGTTACGCACGCTGGAGAAACAGCTGGAGCGCGATCACGCCAAGACCAATATCATCGGTATCACCGAGCTTGGCCTGGTGCAGATGACCCGCAAGCGCACCCGTGAAAGTCTTGAGCAAGTGCTCTGCGAGCCGTGCCATTGCTGTGCGGGCCGGGGCAAGCTGAAAACCCCCGAGACCATTTGCTATGAAATCTTTCGCGAGATCCTGCGAGAAGCCAGAGCCTACCAGGCGGTGGGTTATCGGGTTCTGGCCAACCAGCGTGTGGTTGACCGCTTGCTCGACGAGGAGTCGGGCAATGTGGCTGAACTGGAGAGCTTCATTGGTCGGACCATCCGTTTTCAGGTAGAAACCATGTACTCGCAGGAACAATACGACGTGGTGCTGCTCTGAGGGTGCTGATCGTTTGAAATATGATGACAAGTGCCCTTCGGGTTTCTGGCAGGTATGCCGTTTGATCGAGAATGATGCGTGGGAAACGAGCAAAACCTGTACCTGAACGCACCTGCACACCTGAGCCGGAATCGATTCGCTGATTCCGCTGCTTGCATCCCGCAGCGGAGGGCATCCTGAGATGGGACGTCTTCCTCGTCTTGTTGCAACCCTGACCCGTTGGGGCCTGAGCCTGTGCGCACTGATTTTGGTGCTCGCGGCGTTGTACGTAAGCCTCGGGCGTCAGCTTGCGCCGCTGGTTGCCGAATACCGTGTCGATGTGGAAACCAGGGCCAGCAGCGCGCTGGGCATGCCGTTGAGTATTGGTAGCCTGGAAGGCAGCTGGAGCCGGTTTGCCCCGGTATTTCTGGCTCACGACGTCATGGTCGGGGAAGGTTCCAGTGCTGTGCGTCTTGATCGTGTGAGGGTTGTTCCCGACCTCTGGGAAAGCCTGCTGGCGCGTCAAGTGCGTATTGCTCATCTCGAGGTGGACGGCCTGCAGTTCATGCTCAGGCAGGACAAGGAGGGCAACTGGTCGGTACAGGGCTTGCCAGTGCGCAACGACAGCCCGTTCGACCCCGGGCAAGTGCTTGAGCAGATGCAGATGGTCTCGCACTTGTCGCTGCTCGACAGCCAGGTCACTGTGCAACCGTTTGACGCCGCGCCGCTGACCCTGACCTATGTAAACCTCAGTCTGGCCACAGGCAGTTATCACCAGCGCCTTGATGCACGCCTGACGCTGCCGGATGGCCAGCCGTTTGCCCTGAATGTGCGTTCACGTATCCAGGCCAGTCAGTGGAAGGACGGCGAGGCAGATTTCTACGCCAGCCTGCCGCAAAGCGACTGGGCCAGGTGGTTGCCAAAAAGCCTCACCCGGGAATGGACACTGTCGAAGCTGCAGGTCGGTGGCGAGCTGTGGATGAGCTGGGGCAAGGGCACTGTGCAAAGCGCGACTGCGCGGCTTAATGCGCCGCATGTCAAAGGCGTTTATGCCGGTCGCAAACCCTCGACTGCCGACAACCTCGCGCTCAACGCCTGGTTTGCGCGCACTGACACAGGTTTCGACCTGAACCTCGATTCACTGGCGATGAGCCTGGGCGACAAGCGCTGGGAAAGCCGCCTGCAACTCACGCAAACCGCTGCGACGCCCGACAGCGAAGAACTCTGGCATGTGCAGGCCGATCGCCTGGACCTGACGCCGCTCACGCCGCTGATCGACTCCCTCGCGCCGTTGCCGGAGAAAGCCATGGCAGTGGTCGACGGTCTCAAGGTGACGGGCGGGCTGCGTAACGTATTGCTGGATTACCGGCCACAGGCAACCGGCGACAAGCGCCTGAGCTTTGCCGCCAATCTGGACAAGGTGGGGTTCAACGCCTATCGCGGGGCCCCGGCGGCCGGAAATGTCACCGGTGCCATCAGCGGCGATCTGGGCCAGGGCGAACTGCGGCTCGACACCCATGACTTTATGCTTCATCTGGACCCTATCTTCGCCAAGCCCTGGCGCTACCAGAAGGCCAATGCCCGTCTGACCTGGAAGCTCGATGATCAGGCATTCACCCTGATCGCGCCGTATATCAAGGTGCTCGGCGACGAAGGCAAGATCGCGGCAGACTTTCTGATCAGGATTCATCTCAGCCATGAGCAGGAAGACTACATGGACCTGCGGGTCGGCATGGTCGACGGCGATGGTCGTTACACCAGCAAGTACCTGCCTACAGCCCTCAGTCCTGAGCTTGATCACTGGCTGCGCACCGCCGTGGTGAGTGGTGCGGTCAAGCAGGGTTTCTTTCAGTATCAAGGGTCGCTGAACAAGAGTTCGCCCGACACCGCGCGCGTCATCAGCCTGTTTTTCGATGTCAGCAACGCAACGCTGGCTTTCCAGCCGGGCTGGCCTTCGTTGACCGGGGTCGACGGCAAGGTCTACGTCGAAAACAGCGGCGTGCGAGTCAAGGCAAGCAAAGGGCAGTTGCTTGATACCAAAGTAAGCAACGTGCTGGTCAATATTCCCCACGTCCCTGCAGGTCAGGACAGCCACCTGCTGGTCGATGGCAGTTTCTCCGGCAATCTGATTGATGGCCTGAAGATTCTCCAGCAAGCGCCCATCGGCACGGCCAGCACGTTTGCCGGTTGGACCGGGGAAGGTCCGCTGGATGGCAAGCTGAAGCTGGATATCCCGCTGGCCAAGGGCGTCGAGCCAAAGGTCGTGGTGGATTTCAGTACCGACAATGCGCGCCTGAAGCTGGTCGACCCGGTGCTGGAATTGACTCGCCTCAAGGGCGATTTCCGCTTTGACAGCGCCAGAGGGCTGAGCGGCAAGGGCATCAAGGCGCAGGCATTTGATCGTCCCGTGACCGCAGAAATCTCCGCCGAAGGCAAGCCAGGCGACAACGTGACACGCATTGTGGCAAGCGGGCAGATTACCGTGAAGCGGCTGACCGACTGGCTGAGCGTTACCCAGCCGCTGCCGGTGTCGGGTGACTTGCCGTATCAGCTGCAATTGACTCTGGACAGCAAGGACAGCCCGCTGGTGATCAACTCCACGCTCAAGGGCGTGGCAATCGATCTGCCTGCACCGTTTGGCAAGACTGCCGAGGAGGAGCGTCCCAGCGAGTTCCGCATGACCCTGCAAGGCGCGGAGCGCAGGCTTGGCGCGGCGTATAACGATCAGGCCAACTTTGCTTTTGCCGCACCGAATGGCAAGTTTGCCGACGGTCGCGGCGAGCTTTATCTCGGGCGCGGCGGGGCGATAGTGCCGGACGCCAAAGGGCTGCGGATTCGTGGCGAATTGTCTGAGCTGGACGTAGCGCCCTGGCAGGAGCTGGCTGGACGATATACCGGCAATGATCCGGGCGGCAGCGCAAAACAACTGCTCAACAGCGTCGACCTGCAGATCGGCAAGCTGACGGCGATGGGCACCACGCTGGATAACGTACGTGTTCAATTGCAGCGCAATGCTGCGGCCTGGGCCTTGTCGCTGGACAGTGCGCTGGCCAAGGGCACTGCTTTGCTACCCGACGCGAAGTCCGCGCCGATCGGTATCAACATGCTCTACGTGCGACTGCCTGCCTCTGATCCGAATGCAGCGGTGGTCGAGAACGCGCCTGACCCTCTGGCGGATATCGACCCGCACAATATTCCGGCGCTGGACGTGAAGATTGCCCAGCTGTTTCAGGGCGACCAGTTACTGGGTGCCTGGTCGCTGAAAACCCGCCCGACGGCGACCGGTATGCGCATGTCCGACCTGAGTCTGGGGCTCAAAGGTATTTTGCTCGAGGGCGATGGTGCCTGGGAGGGCACTCCGGGGTCCAGCAGCAGCTCGTTCAAGGGGCGTGTGGCAGGCAAGAATCTGGCAGACGTGCTCAAGGCCTGGAACTTCGCGCCGACGGTCACCAGTGAAAGTTTCGAAATGAATGTCGACGGACGCTGGCCAGGTTCGCCTGCCTGGGTGGGCCTCAAGCGCTATTCCGGCAGCCTGGATGCGACGTTGAACAGAGGCCAGTTTGTCGAGGTAGAAGGCGGTGCTCAGGCGCTGCGGGTGTTTGGATTGTTGAATTTCAACTCCATCGGCCGTCGCTTGCGCCTGGACTTCTCCGACCTGCTGGGCAAAGGGCTCAGTTACGACCGGGTCAAAGGGCTGCTGGTCGCCAGTGACGGTGTTTATGTGACCCGCAACCCGATTACCTTGACCGGGCCGTCGAGTAATCTGGAGCTCAACGGTACGCTGGACATGGTCCGCGACCGCGTTGATGCGAAGCTGCTGGTGACCTTGCCGGTGACCAACAACCTGCCGATCGCGGCACTGATTGTCGGTGCACCCGCCATTGGCGGGGCGCTGTTTCTGGTCGACAAGTTGCTGGGTGACAGGGTTGCCCGCTTCGCCAGCGTGCAATACAAGGTCGAAGGGCCCTGGAAAGAACCGAAGATCACCTTCGACAAGCCATTTGAAAAGCCCCAGTAGCGCCTCATGGAGTACAGTGGTGGCCAGGTCATCAAGGAGCGGGTTGCCATGTCCTTTGCTGTGATTCAGATGGTCAGCCAGAGTGATGTCCAGGCTAATCTGGCCAGTGCTCGCCGGTTGCTGGAGCAAGCAGCCGAAGGCGGCGCGCGGCTCGCGGTGCTGCCCGAAAACTTTGTTGCGATGGGGCGGCGTGACGTCGCCGCCATCGGTCGTGCCGAAGCTCATGGGCAAGGGCCGATCCTGCCATGGTTGAAACTGGCCGCTCGCGACCTCAAGTTATGGATTGTTGCCGGAACCTTGCCACTGCCGCCGGATGAGCGACCCGATGGCAAGGTGACGGCGTGTTCGCTGCTGATCGATGAACACGGTGAGCAGGTGGCCCGGTATGACAAGCTGCACCTGTTTGATGTGGATGTCGCTGACAATCGGGGCCGCTACCGTGAATCCGATGACTATGCTCACGGAAACAATGTGGTGGTGGCCGATACGCCCGTAGGGCGCGTGGGGCTGACAGTCTGTTATGACCTGCGCTTCCCCGAGCTGTACACCGCGCTGCGGGAGGCCGGTGCTGAACTGATTACCGCGCCGTCAGCGTTCACTGCGGTGACGGGGGCTGCGCACTGGGACATTCTGATCCGGGCGCGCGCCATCGAAACCCAGTGTTACGTGCTGGCGGCGGCACAGGGCGGGGTCCATCCGGGGCCTCGCGAGACTTACGGGCACGCGGCCATCGTTGATCCATGGGGCCGCGTACTGGCCGAGCAGGCACAGGGTGAAGCCGTGCTGCTGGCCAAGCGCGACAGTGAAGAACAGGCGTCCATACGGGCGCGGATGCCGGTGTCCAGTCACCGGCGCTTTTTTTCGCAGGACGCCATGCGGCCTGCTTCGGAGTGAATATGAGTGATCTGTCCTCAGTCAGCGAACACCTTCTGGCACCCGGTGGCCTGAGCCTCGACAGCCTGCAATCGGTGCTCGGCGAGCTTGCCGGGCCGGGTATCGACGCGGCTGATCTGTATTTCCAAGGCATGATCTCCGAGTCCTGGTCGCTCGAAGACGGCATCGTCAAGGAAGGCAGTTTCAATCTCGATCAAGGCGTGGGCGTGCGCGCTCAGTCGGGCGAAAAGACCGGTTTCGCTTACAGCAACGCGATCACTGAAGACGCGCTGCGCACCGCTGCCCGTGCTGCCCGCTCCATCTCCCGCGCTGGACAGAATGGCCGGGTGCAGGCCTTCACCTCGCAGGACGTGGCCCAGTTGTACGCCCCGGATAATCCCCTGGAAGTACTGAGCCGCGCCGAGAAGGTCGAACTGCTCAAACGCATTGACGTCGCGACGCGCGCGCTGGACTCGCGTATTCAGCAGGTGTCGGTGAGCATGGCCGGTGTCTGGGAGCGCATTTTGGTGGCCGCCGCCGATGGCAGTCTGGCCGCCGATGTGCGGCCGCTGGTGCGCT
Source organism: Pseudomonas sp. ICMP 3272 (assembly GCF_001466905.1). Lineage (NCBI taxonomy): Bacteria > Pseudomonadati > Pseudomonadota > Gammaproteobacteria > Pseudomonadales > Pseudomonadaceae > Pseudomonas > Pseudomonas sp. ICMP 3272. The sequence continues at coordinate 74,726 of NZ_LKEK01000039.1, read as the reverse complement.
TCAACGTCAGTGTCATTGTCGAGCAGAACGGCCGCCGCGAGCGGGGCGGGCATGGCGGTGGCGGGCGTACGGACTACCGTTATTTCCTGACTGATGATCGTGCCATGGGCTACGCGCGTGAAGCGTTGCGTCAGGCGCTGGTCAACCTGGAAGCGATTCCGGCTCCGGCAGGCACATTGCCGGTGGTACTGGGTTCCGGCTGGTCTGGCGTGCTGCTGCACGAGGCGGTTGGCCACGGTCTTGAAGGTGACTTCAACCGCAAGGGCAGCTCGGCCTACAGCGGGCGCATGGGCGAGATGGTTGCATCGAAACTTTGCACGATTGTTGACGACGGTACCCTTGCAGGGCGTCGCGGCTCGCTGAGTGTCGATGACGAAGGCACACCAACCGAGTGCACCACACTGATTGAGAATGGCGTGCTCAAGGGCTACATGCAGGACAAACTCAATGCCCGCTTGATGGGTGTCGCACGCACTGGTAACGGTCGTCGAGAGTCCTACGCTCACCTGCCGATGCCACGTATGACCAATACCTACATGCTGGGCGGGCAGAGCGACCCGCAGGAAATCATCGCCTCGGTGAAGCGCGGTATTTACTGCGCCAATCTGGGTGGCGGTCAGGTGGATATCACCAGCGGCAAATTCGTGTTTTCGACCAGCGAGGCTTATTTGATCGAGGACGGCAAGATCACCGCGCCGGTCAAAGGAGCGACCTTGATCGGTAACGGGCCGGAAGCCATGAGCAGGGTATCGATGGTGGGCAACGACCTGTCGCTGGACAGCGGCGTGGGGACGTGCGGGAAGGACGGCCAGTCGCTGCCGGTCGGCGTGGGCCAGCCGACGCTGAAAATCGATGCAATCACGGTGGGTGGTACGGGTAGCTGAAGGTGAGTCGGGGCTGGCCGCTTGCTGCTGCCGGCCCCGCGGTTGAAATCAACGCAAACCGCGTTGAAGTTCGTCCAGCTCACGGATGTATTTGAAGATTTTGCGGCTGGTGGCCGGCGGTTTGTTGCGTGCAACTTCGTGTTGCGCCTGACGGATCAGCGAACGCAGCTGCTGACGGTCGGCATCGGGGTATTCGACAACGAATTTCTCGAGGTCGGCGTCATCACCCGCGATCAGGCGATCACGCCAGCGCTCCAGATTGTGAAAACGTTCGTTGTATTGGCGAGTGGAGGCATCGAGTTGGTCCAGCAACACCAGAATGGCTTCCTGGTCCTGATCGCGCATCAGCTTGCCAATGAACAGAATATGCCGCTTTCGCGCGATGTTCGCCGTGTGCTTGGGCGCTTCGGCCAGGGCCTTGCGCAAAGCCTCGGTCAGCGGCAGCTTGGCCAGCACATCGGCTTTGAGTGTTGTCAGTCGCTCGCCGAGGTCGACCAGAGCATGCAGCTCTCGTTTGACCTGGGTTTTGCTTTTCTCCCCGTCGAGGGAGTCGTCGTAAGAATCAACCATGGGGGCAGTCCGCAAAGAAACGCCGCCATGATAACCAGTCGTGGGCCGCTTGTCCGGCCCGGTCGGTATTCGGCCTGTGCTGAAAGAAGAATTTGATGGAGAAAGTCATGAGTGCAACCCAAAGCGTCGGTCCGCAAGCCTTGCCCGAACTGCAGGAACAGGTCGAGCAGATCATCGCCGAAGCCCGGCGTCAGGGCGCCAGCGCCTGCGAAGTCGCAGTGTCGGTGGATCAGGGGCTGTCGACATCGGTCCGTCAGCGTGAAGTTGAAACCGTCGAGTTCAACCGCGATCAGGGTTTCGGTATCACCCTGTATGTCGGGCAGCGTAAAGGCTCTGCCAGCACCTCGGCCACGGGTGCCGATGCCATTCGTGAAACCGTCGCCGCCGCTCTGGCGATTGCCGAGCACACCTCCGAAGACGAAAGCTCCGGGCTGGCTGATGCTGCGCTGATGGCCAAAGAGGTCATGGATTTCGACCTTTATCACACCTGGGACATAACGCCTGAGCAGGCCATCGAGAAAGCGCTGATCTGCGAAGCCGCGGCCTTCGACGCCGACAGCCGGATCAAGAACGCCGACGGCACCACGCTCAATACCCATCAGGGCTGCCGTGTGTATGGCAACAGCAACGGCTTCATCGGCGGTTATGCATCAACGCGGCACAGCCTCAGTTGCGTGATGATCGCCGAGGGCGAAGGCCAGATGCAGCGTGATTACTGGTACGACGTCAATCGTCAGGGTGAGTTGCTGGCCGATGCCCAGAGCATTGGTCGCAAGGCTGCGTTGCGTGCGGCGAGCCGTCTGGGCGCGCGTCCTGTGCCGACTTGTGAAGTGCCGGTGCTGTTTGCCGCAGAACTGGCAGGTGGCCTGTTCGGCAGCTTTCTCGGTGCCATTTCCGGTGGCAACCTGTACCGTAAATCGTCATTTCTGGAGGGGGCCCTGGGTCAGCGGCTGTTCCCTGAGTGGATGACCATTGATGAGCGCCCGCACCTGAAGCATGCAATGGGCAGTTCGGCGTTCGACAGCGATGGTCTGGCGACGTTTGCCAAGCCGTTCGTCGAAGGTGGCGATCTGGTTTCCTATGTGCTGAGCACTTATTCCGGCCGCAAGCTGGGCATGCCGAGCACCGCCAATGCGGGAGGGGTGCATAACCTGTTCGTCACCCATGGTTCGGATGATCAGGCCGCGCTGATTCGACGTATGGGCCGTGGCTTGCTGGTGACCGAATTGATGGGCAGCGGACTGAACATGGTTACCGGCGACTATTCGCGGGGCGCAGCAGGTTTCTGGGTCGAGAACGGTGAAATACAATTCCCGGTTCAGGAAGTGACCATTGCCGGCAACATGCGTGACATGTTCAAGCAGATCGTCGCCGTTGGCAGCGATCTTGAACTGCGCAGCAACATCCGTACCGGCTCGGTGCTGATCGAGCGTATGACCGTAGCGGGTAGCTGACCTGACCGCTACCTTCGCCTGACTATCGTGCCCCTGGACGCAGAGCGTCCAGACCTGCATACCCACGCGGAGCATGGGCACGATAGTTGCGAAAATATCGTTCCTCACGCTCCAGCGTAGGAATGCATTTCGTGACGCTCTGCGTCACACATCCACGCGCGCATCGCGCACCTCATCTCGGACAGCTCCAGGCCTGTTTTCCGGCACCTCCGGGGCATGCATATCACTTTAAGGCCCGATCCCGAAAATCTGCGCTCTTGTATTGAGTTCATATCTCATTTAATAATGAATATCATTTCTAAAATGAGCTGCGGTCATGGGGTCTGTTCTGCACGAGCTGTCTTATCTGGAAAACTGGCGTGGATTGAGTCTGCGGATTCGTTGCGCCCTTGAGCCCGACGAGCCTCGGCTGATCGAGCATTACCTCGCCGAAGGGCGCTATCTGGCGCGTTTTACCGCCACGCCCCAGCCCATGATTGCCGAAACCACTTTCCGTCTTTTGATAGACACCGCACGCGATACGGCATTGCCGTGGCACTGGCGCTGCCTGTGTCTGGATCAGGCCTGGCGTCCGCTGCGTGATTTACAGGCAATCGCCTCCACGCCTGCGCGGCGTCAGCGCTGGCAAGCCTGTGTTCATCAACTGGCGACCTGCGTGCTACAGCCCTCGATTTCCCTCTCTGAACTGGTGCAAGGACATTGCGATGAGTAATACCCGTATCGAACGCGACAGCATGGGCCAGCTACAGGTCCCGGCCGAGGCCCTTTACGGCGCGCAGACTCAGCGTGCGGTGGAAAACTTTCCGATCAGCCATCAACGTATGCCCCGGCAATTCATTCGCGCCCTGTTGCTGGCCAAGGCGGCCGCAGCGCAGGCGAACCTGGAGCTGGAGCAGATCAGCGAGGGGCAGAGCAGGGCGATTGTCAGTGCCGTGAAGGACCTGCTGGCCAGTGACTACATGGCGCATTTCCCGGTCGATATCTTTCAGACCGGTTCCGGCACCAGTACCAACATGAACGCCAACGAGGTGATCGCCACGCTGGCCACGCGCGTGCTGGGCGAAGAGGTCAATCCCAATGACCACGTCAACTGCGGGCAGAGCAGCAACGACATCATCCCGACCACGATTCATGTGAGCGCTGCACTGGCCCTGCACGAACAACTGCTGCCTGCGCTGGCCCATCTGGTGCAAGTGACCGAACACAAAGCCGAGCAGGTCCATGCCTTCGTCAAGACCGGCCGTACACATCTGATGGACGCCATGCCCGTGCGCATGAGCCAGGTGCTCAACGGCTGGTCACAGCAGATTCGCGCCAACGTCGAGCATCTGCAAGGTCTCCAGCCGAGTCTGCAATCATTGGCGCAGGGCGGCACCGCAGTCGGTACCGGGATCAACGCGCATCCCGAATTTGCGGCTCGTTTCAGTCGTCAGTTGAGCACGTTGACCGGTATGCAATTCGCGCCCGGCAAGAACCTGTTCGCGTTGATCGGTTCGCAGGACACCGCAGTTGCGGTATCCGGCCAGCTCAAAGCCACGGCGGTGTCGCTGATGAAAATTGCCAACGACCTGCGCTGGATGAATTCGGGGCCACTGGCAGGGCTGGGTGAGATCGAGCTGGAGGCTTTGCAGCCGGGCTCATCGATCATGCCGGGCAAGGTCAACCCGGTCATTCCGGAAGCCACCGCCATGGTTGCCGCGCAGGTGATTGGCAACGACGCGACGATTACCGTGGCGGGGCAGTCTGGCAACTTCGAACTTAACGTGATGCTGCCGATCATCGCCCAGAACCTGCTCAGCAGCATCGAGCTGCTGGCCAACTCCAGTCGGCTGCTGGCTGACAAGGCGATTGCGAGCTTCAAGGTCAATGAATCCAAGCTCAAGGAAGCGCTGTCGCGTAATCCGATTCTGGTGACGGCCCTCAACCCGATCATTGGCTATCAGAAAGCCGCCGAAATTGCCAAGACCGCTTACAAGCAGGGCCGTCCGATCATTGACGTCGCCCTTGAGCACACCGATTTGCAACGCAGCGAACTGGAAGTGTTGCTCAACCCTGAAAAACTCACCGCTGGCGGTATTTGATTCCAGCCAGCCAACGTCCCCTGGAGGTATGACCATGCAGCATTGGAAACGCACCATCGAGCAGGCCAATCGCTGTTTCAATCTGGGCGAGTGGGTCGAAGCCCGCGAGCTGTACCTTCAGGCGCTGGCGTTGGCGCAAGTGTTGTTCGAGCGTTGGGCGGATGTCGACGAAGCCGTCGCAGCCTGTGTGATTTCTCACCACAACCTGGCGGACCTGCACCTGAGCCTCGGTCAGCCTGAGGAAAGCGCCGAATACCTGTGTGCCATTCATCAACATCTGTTGCGGACCATGCAGGATCAGCGTCTTCCTCCGGCGCTCCGTGAGGCAGCCTTACGCCACAGCAGCAAAACCTACGCCGAGTTGCTGAGCTTTATCAGTGAACACGGCGAATACCCGCGCACTCATCGGTTGCTGAACAGCAGCAGCGAGCACACGCGCTCATCGTTGCAGCGCCACTCGGCAGCCACTTCCGGACTTTTCTACGGAGCACATTGAAATGCCTTATACCTTGCCTGCATTGCCTTACGCATACGATGCCCTGGAGCCGCACATCGATGCGCAAACCATGGAGATCCATTACACCAAGCATCACCAGACCTACATCAACAACCTTAATGCGGCGGTCGAAGGTACGGAGTTTGCTGACTGGTCCGTCGAGAAACTGGTGGCCAGCATCAAGCAGTTGCCTGAAAACCTGCGTCCGGCGGTCATCAACCAGGGTGGCGGTCACGCGAATCATTCGTTGTTCTGGGAGGTAATGGTGCCAGGCGGGGGCGGTTTGCCAAAAGGCCCTGTCGCCTTGGCCATCGACGAGCAGCTGGGCGGCTACGACAGCTTCAAAGAGGCGTTTACCAAAGCCGCATTGACTCGTTTCGGCAGCGGCTGGGCATGGCTGAGCGTCACCCCTGACAAAAAGCTGGTGGTTGAAAGCAGCGGTAATCAGGACAGCCCGTTGATGAATGGCAATACGCCGATTCTGGGTCTGGACGTATGGGAGCACGCTTACTACCTGCGCTATCAGAACCGTCGCCCCGAATACATCAACGCGTTCTACAACGTGATCAATTGGGATGAAGTGTCTCGACGTTATCAGGCCGCTCTGGTCTGACTCCAGTAACCGGGCCCAAGGCAGCTTATGCGCTCAGGAATATTCGCTATCAGCAGTGTGCGGTTGTTGCGGCTCGTTGTAGGCACCGGGCTGCTGTTGGCCGGTATGGCGTTACTGATTGCTCACGGTTTGAGCTGGTTGCAGATGCACTGCTGGTGATCATCGAAGGGGCGTGTTTGAGGGCTTACTCGCCCTCATCAAACTTGTTGTTGATCAGTTCAACCAGGCCATCGAGCGCTTCCTGCTCGAATTCGCCTTCGGTTTTCAGATGGATCTCGGTGCCTTTGCCTGCCGCCAGCATCATCACGGCCATGATGCTTTTACCATCGACCATGGTCTGCTCAGAGCGGCCAACCCTGATCGTGCAAGGGAACTTGCCTGCGACGCCGACGAATTTGGCGGCAGCGCGGGCATGCAGGCCCAATTTGTTGATGATGGTGATTTGACGAGCGGGCATCGCAGTGAAAATCCTTTCAGCTAAGGTCGCGGTGGCGAACCTGAACGTTCTTGAGTGATTGTTGCAAGACCTGGCCGAGCCGTTCGGTCAAGTAGACGGAGCGGTGATGTCCGCCGGTGCAGCCGATGGCAATGGTAACGTAAGAACGGTTGCTGGCTGCAAACCGGGGCAACCATTTGTTCAGATAAGCGAAGATGTCCTGAAACATCTCTTCAACATCGGGCTGCACCGACAGGTAGTCGATAACCGGTTGTTCAAGCCCGGAATGGTCGCGCAGTTCAGGCTTCCAGTACGGGTTGGGCAGGCAGCGCACATCGAACACCAGATCTGCGTCGACGGGCATGCCACGCTTGAAACCAAAGGATTCGATCAGAAACGCGGTGCCTGGCTCGGGTTTGTTCAGCAGGCGAAGCTTGAGCGCGTCGCGCAACTGATAGAGGTTCAGGTGGGTGGTGTTGATCTTCAGGTCGGCCAGGTCGATGATCGGGCCCAGCAGCGTTGTCTCGTCGCGTATCGCCTCGGCCAGCGAACGATCTGCCGTGCTCAAAGGATGACGACGCCTGGTTTCCGAGAAGCGCTTGAGAAGGGTTGCTTCATCCGCATCCAGGTAAAGCACGTCGCACTGGATGTTGCGTGAGCGGACTTCATCCAGCATTTGCGGAAAGCGGGTCAGGTGACTGGGCAGGTTTCGCGCATCGATGGACACCGCCAGCAAGGGCTCGGCCAGTTCAGTATTGATCAGCGCTCGCTCGGCCAGTTCCGGCAGCAATCCGGCCGGCAGGTTGTCGACACAGTAAAAACCGTTGTCTTCCAACACGTCGAGGGCTGTACTTTTACCCGAGCCGGAACGGCCGCTGACGATGATCATGCGCATGTTCAGTTTCCGTTCTGCACGTCCAGCACCACTTGATAAAGCGCTTCAGCACTTTTGGCACTGCGCAGGCGCTTACGCACATCTTTGTCATCAAGCATGCTGGCGATCTGGCGCAGTAACTCCAGGTGCTCATCGGTAGCAGCCTGCGGGACCAGCAATACAAACAGCAGGTCAACCGGCGCGCCATCGATGGCGTCGAAATCCACGGGGGTAGCGAGGTGAATGACTGCACTGACAGGCTCGCTGCAGTCAGCAAGGCGGCAATGAGGGATGGCAATACCGTGGCCGAAACCGGTTGAACCCAGTTTTTCGCGGGCAACAAGACTTGCGAATACTGTGCCCGAAGCCATGCCCGGTACTTTACGACCGATCAGTTTGGCAATTTCTTCGAGTACACGCTTTTTACTGCCACCCGACACGTTCACAAGGGAGCGGTCGGGGGTCAGGATATTTTCGATTCGGATCATTTAAATGGGCGTTAGCGAGCGGCCGCACCTTTGAGGATGCTTTGCTGCTTTTCCTTATGCTTGAGCAATTGTCGGTCTAGCTTGTCAGTGAGCAGGTCGATGGCAGCATACATGTCGTCATGTTCAGCATTGGCAACGACCTCTCCACCATGGATGTGCAACGTGGCTTCGATCTTCTGCTTGAGCTTTTCGACCGTCATCGTGACCTGCACGTTGGTAATCTTGTCAAAATGCCCCTCGAGCTTTTTGAGCTTGAGCTCAACGTATTCACGAAGGGGTTTGGTCACTTCCAGTTGGTGTCCACTGATGTTGACTTGCATACAGCTTTCTCCTTTGCCAGTGCATAAAGAGACAGGCATGGCGCCTGTCTCTGGGACGCTGTGGCTGGGCCTGCATCACATCAGCCGCTTACGCTCACTGGAAGGCGCTATCCCGAGTGACTCGCGGTACTTGGCGACTGTGCGACGGGCTACTTGAATGCCTTGTGCCTCCAGTAAACCAGCGATCTTGCTATCACTCAACGGCTTTTTCTGATTTTCCGCCGCAACCAGTTTTTTGATGATTGCGCGAATTGCCGTGGACGAGCATTCACCGCCCTCGGAAGTGCTCACATGGCTCGAGAAGAAGTATTTCAGCTCGTAAATGCCGCGTGGCGTGTGCATGAACTTCTGGGTGGTCACGCGCGAGATGGTCGACTCATGCATGCCCACTGCCTCGGCAATGTCGTGCAGAACAAGCGGCTTCATCGCCTCGTCGCCGTACTCAAGAAAGCCGCGCTGATGCTCGACGATCTGGGTGGCGACCTTCATCAGTGTCTCGTTGCGGCTTTGCAGGCTCTTGATGAACCAGCGCGCCTCTTGCAACTGGTTGCGCATGAACGTGTTGTCTGCGCTGGTATCGGCCCGGCGCACAAAACCTGCGTATTGCGGATTGACGCGCAGGCGCGGTACGGACTCCTGATTGAGCTCGACCAGCCAGCGCTCATTGTCCTTGCGCACGATTACATCGGGAATGACGTACTCGGCTTCTGTGGATTCGATTTGTGAGCCAGGGCGCGGGTTGAGGCTCTGGACCAGCTCGATGACCTGGCGCAGCTCGTCTTCCTTGATCTTCATGCGCCGCATCAACTGGCCGTAGTCGCGGCTTCCCAGCAGGTCGATGTAGTCGGTGACCAGTCGTTGCGCTTCCGCCAGCCAGGGTGTTTTCGCTGGCAACTGGCGCAGTTGCAGGAGCAGGCATTCGCTCAGGTTTCGGGCACCGATGCCTGCCGGTTCAAACTGCTGGATGCGGTGCAGTACGGCTTCGATTTCGTCGAGCTCGATGTCCAGCTCGGGATCGAAAGACTCGAGAATTTCATCGAGGGTTTCGTCCAGATAGCCCTGGTTATTGATGCAGTCGATCAGCGTGACTGCCACCAGGCGGTCCTTGTCGGACATCGGAGCGACGTTCAACTGCCACAGCAGGTGGCTTTGCAGGCTCTCGCCTGCAGACGTGCGTGTGGTGAAGTCCCACTCGTCATCATCGTTGCTTGGCAGGCTGCTGGCGCTGGTCTGGTAAATGTCTTCCCAGGCGGTATCGACAGGCAGCTCATTGGGAATGCGCTCGCTCCATTCGCCATCTTCAAGGTTATCCACAGTGGGTGCGGATTCCTGATAAGTCGGCTCTTGAACGTCGGGATTGGGCTTTTGTTCGATGTTGTCGGCAAGCGGGTCGGAGTTGTCGAAGTCGTCGCCTTCTTCCTGCCTTTCCAGCATGGGGTTTGACTCCAGCGCCTCCTGGATCTCCTGCTGGAGGTCCAGTGTGGAAAGCTGGAGTAAGCGGATTGCCTGTTGCAGCTGCGGTGTCATCGTCAGCTGCTGGCCCATTCTCAAGACTAGCGATGGTTTCATGGCAGGGGCTAAACACCTTATTCGCCGGCGCGCATGCGCCATCTACTACAGGCGCCGGAGCGCCAACTTAAGCAAATTATATGCCTGAAACCTGTACCTTTGCCTAGAGTGATATGACAAATAAAATATTGTCAACACACTGCACTGGCATCAATCGGCCGCCAAGCGCAAAGGGCAGTCGATTAAAGGCGGAATTCGTGGCCGAGGTAGACCTCTTTCACCAGTTGATTCGCCAGAATGGTCTCGGAATCGCCTTCTGCGATCAGCTGTCCATCGTTGACGATGTAGGCAGTTTCGCAGATGTCCAGCGTTTCACGGACGTTGTGGTCAGTGATCAGCACGCCGATACCCTTGGCCTTGAGGTGGTGAATGATCTGCTTGATATCACCTACCGAAATAGGGTCTACGCCTGCGAACGGTTCATCCAGCAGGATGAATTTCGGCGCAGTGGCCAGGGCGCGAGCAATTTCAACACGGCGGCGCTCGCCGCCCGACAGGCTCATGCCCAGGTTGTCGCGAATGTGGGTGATGTGAAACTCCTGCAAAAGGCTTTCGAGCTCCTTGCGGCGTGCTCCGGCATCGAGTTCCTTGCGGGTCTCGAGAATCGCCATGATATTGTCGGACACTGACAGCTTGCGGAAAATCGAGGCTTCCTGCGGCAGGTAGCCGATGCCGGCTCGGGCGCGACCGTGCATGGGTTGATGGCTGACATCCAGATCGTCAATCAGCACGCGACCCTGATCAGCCTGGACCAAACCTACGATCATGTAGAAGCAGGTAGTCTTGCCGGCACCGTTGGGGCCCAGCAGGCCGACGATCTGGCCGCTGTCGATGGAAATGCTCACATCGCGCACGACCTGCCGGCTTTTGTAGCTTTTAGCCAGATGCTGGGCTTTGAGCGTCGCCATTTACTGGGCCTTCTGAGGTTGGTCGGTTTTCTTTTTCGGCTGGATGACCATGTCGATACGCGGACGTGGTGTGGTCACCTTGGCACCGCCATTGGCCCGACCGGCGCTGACGACCTGTCTGACCGTGTCATAGACGATTTTCTCGCCTTCGGAAGTATTGCCATCATTGATGACCTTGGCCTTGTCGATGAGGACGATACGGTCCTGCCCGGCGTAGTACTGAATAGTGACGGCATAGGCCTGCACAATCGGTTTGTCTACGGCAGGCTTCTGCTCGTAATAGGCCAGATTGCCGACAGAGGTGAACACATCCACTTCGCCCTGGGCATTACGCGTGATCGTCACAGTGTTACCGGTGATCTTCATCGAGCCCTGGGTGATGATGACGTTGCCCTTGTAGGTTGCTACGCCTTTCTTGTCATCGAGCTGAGCATCGTCAGACTGGATGTGGATCGGCTGATCGCGGTCGGTTGGCAGGGACCAGGCGCTCGCGCTTCCCAGTGCTGCGCCCAGGCCGAGCAATAAAGGAAGAGTTTTAACGAGCCTCATACTGTCCTCTTACGTTGGACAGCAGGTCCATCCTGCTGTCTTTCAAATATGCTTTCATTCCCTTGGCCGTAGTCACACCGCCGGCGCCGTCGATTCTAACGTCTTGCTCGGTCTGCGCATATTGCTTCTGAGGGAATACGGTCATACGACTGGTAGTGATAATAGTCGTACGTTGTTTTTCATCAGTACGCTCGACACGAACGGAATCGATCAGCTCGACCTGGTCGCCGCCGGACGAAACTTCGCCTTTCTTGCTCTGTACGTGCCATGGAAACTCGCCGCCGCGGTACATATGCAGGTCGGGCGTGGTCAACAGGGTCACGTCAGTGGCTTTTACGTGCTCGACCTTGTCGGAGGTCATGTCGTACTGGAGCGTGCCATCGGGCAGGTACTGCACGCTGTGCGCATTGATTGCATAGTAGTCGATGACCGTGTCGTCAACGGTCGATACCGGCTGATCCATAAAGCTTTCCGGGCTGATATTCCAGTAACCGACCGCTGCCAGCAGCAGCGCCAGTACCCCGAGCAGCAGGAACTTGCGAATTTTTTTAGTGAACATAATGGCTTCTATAAATAGACGGAGTGAGCCGCTTCAAGGTTGCCTTGCGCACTCAGAATCAGTTCGCAGAATTCGCGTGCCGCACCTTCGCCGCCTCGCGCCCTGGTTATTCCGTGTGCATGCTCGCGTACAAAACTTGCGGCATTGGCAACCGCCATGCCCAGACCGACACGCCTGATGACTGGCAAGTCTGGCAGATCATCACCCAGATAGGCGACTTGTTCGTAATCAAGCTGGAGTTCTGCGAGCAGTTTGTCGAGTACCACCAGCTTGTCTTCACGTCCCTGAAACAGGTGTTCAATGCCCAGGCTCTTTGCCCGGCGCTCGACTATCGCAGTCTTGCGGCCGCTGATAATGGCTGTTGTGACGCCTGAGGCTATCAGCATTTTTATGCCTTGGCCGTCGAGGGTGTTGAATGTCTTGATCTCGCTGCCATCTTCCATGAAATAAAGGCGGCCGTCGGTCAGTACGCCATCGACATCGAAAACGGCCAGCTTGATAGCCTTGCCGCGCTGCATGAGGTCCTGGGTCATCGTTTCGGTTTCCATTACATGACGCCTGCGCGCAAAAGATCCTGCAAGTTGAAAGCGCCAACCGGCCGGTCGTACTGGTCTACGACAACAAGCGCACTGATTTTGTTGTCCTCCATGATTTTCAGCGCTTCGGCGGCCAGCATTTCTGCATGGGCCGTCTTGCCATGAAGGGTCATGACTTCATCAATGATGGTCTGGCGAATATCGACAGGGCGGTCCAGCGTTCTGCGCAAATCACCGTCGGTGAAGATACCGGCTAATGTGCCGTCAGCTTCGACAATCGCGGTCATGCCCAGGCCCTTGCGGGTCATTTCCAGCAGCGCATCCCTGAGCAGGGTGCCGCGTTGAACGCTGGGCAGTGCGTCGCCGGAGTGCATGACATTCTCAACCTTGAGCAGCAGGCGACGACCCAGCGCTCCGCCCGGATGGGAGAATGCAAAGTCTTCAGCGGTGAAACCCCGTGCGTCCAGCAGCGCCACGGCCAGAGCGTCGCCCATGACCAGTGCCGCGGTGGTCGAAGAGGTCGGTGCCAGATTGAGCGGGCAGGCCTCATGCACGACGTGGGCGTTGAGATTGATGTCTGCAGCCTTGGCCAGAACGGACTCGGGGTCGCCGGTCAGGCTGATCATCTTTATGCCCAGACGCTTGATCAGCGGCAGCAGGGTCACGATCTCGTGGGTGCTGCCGGAGTTCGACAGGGCCAGAATGATGTCATCGCGCGTGATCATGCCCATGTCGCCATGACTGGCTTCAGCCGGGTGCACGAAAAAAGAGGTAGTACCCGTGCTTGCCAGCGTGGCGGCGATCTTGTTGCCGATGTGTCCGGACTTGCCCATACCGACCACAACGACTCGGCCCTTGCTGGCGAGGATCATTTCGCACGCGCGCACAAAATCGCCGTCAAGACGTTCAAGCAAGCCTTGTATGGCTTCTATCTCAAGGCGAATGGTGCGTTGCGCCGATTGGATCAGGTCACTGGATTGGTTCATGTCTGGAAAGGGTCAGCCTGCTGAAAGGCGGCGATTATAGCGGTAATGAACGATTCCCTCACGTCTGATCGTCGTTGTGTTGTTTTTAAACGAATTTCCTACGCGCTTGAGGGTCTGTATCCACGCCTGATGCCATAACATTGTGGTACAGAATAATTCAACGATTACCTGAACCGCTCGGTTCTCTTCTTGGGGGCGGGTGGCGGCGGTGGTATAGTTCGCGGCCTGTTCGGCGCGCCTGGACAGCTGGTCGGCCTCCAAGAACCGACGGCTGAGGGCGGAGGCTGTATCGCAAGGAGTTTAGATGAGTCCTGATGACGCCTATGCGGTCGAGTTGAAAGGTGTGTCTTTCAAACGCGGTACGCGCAGCATTTTCAATAACGTTGATATTCGTATTCCACGTGGCAAGGTCACCGGGATCATGGGGCCGTCCGGTTGTGGCAAGACTACCTTGCTGCGCTTGATGGGAGCTCAGTTGCGTCCGAGCGAAGGGCAGGTATGGGTCAATGGCCAGAACCTGCCGGAGCTGTCGCGCAGTGATCTGTTCGATGCTCGCAAGCAGATGGGCGTGCTGTTTCAGAGCGGAGCACTGTTTACCGATCTGGACGTTTTCGAAAACGTCGCTTTTCCCTTGCGCGTGCACACTGAACTGCCGGAAGAAATGATCCGCGACATCGTGCTGCTCAAGCTTCAGGCTGTGGGCCTGCGCGGTGCGGTCGAACTGATGCCCGATGAACTCTCGGGTGGCATGAAGCGTCGTGTCGCGCTGGCCCGGGCCATCGCTCTCGATCCGCAGATTCTCATGTATGACGAGCCCTTTGTCGGGCAGGACCCGATTGCGATGGGCGTGCTCGTACGCCTGATCCGCTTGCTCAACGATGCATTGGGCATCACCAGTATCGTGGTGTCCCATGACCTCAGCGAGACAGCGAGCATTGCCGACTATCTCTATGTAGTGGGCGACGGGCAGGTGCTGGGGCAGGGCACGCCCGAGGAACTGATGTCCTCGGACAACCCACGCATTCGTCAATTCATGACCGGCGAGCCTGATGGCCCTGTACCGTTCCACTATCCGGCGCCGGATTTTCGCGAAGATCTATTGGGGAAGCGCTGATGCGCAATAAGTCACTGATGGACCGGGTACGCCTGTTGGGGCGTTCGGCCATTGATATTGTTACTGTTCTGGGTCGTTCCGGTCTGTTTCTGGTAAACGCCCTGCTTGGCCGCGGCGGTGCGGGCAGCAGTTTTCAACTGCTGGTAAGGCAGCTGTATTCGGTGGGTGTCATGTCGCTGGTCATCATTGTGGTGTCCGGCATGTTCATCGGCATGGTGCTGGCTCTGCAGGGCTTCAGCATTCTGACCAAATACGGTTCCGAGCAGGCGGTCGGCCAGATGGTCGCACTGACCCTGCTGCGTGAGCTGGGGCCTGTGGTTACAGCCCTGCTGTTCGCCGGGCGTGCAGGTTCTGCGCTGACCGCCGAGATCGGCAACATGAAATCCACCGAGCAGCTGTCGAGCCTTGAGATGATCGGTGTCGATCCACTCAAGTACATCGTTGCGCCACGCCTGTGGGCAGGTTTCATCTCGATGCCGATTCTGGCAATGATTTTCAGTGTGGTCGGTATCTGGGGCGCTTCCTGGGTAGCGATCGATTGGCTGGGCGTCTATGACGGTTCTTTCTGGTCGAACATGCAGAACAGCGTTTCTTTCACGAACGATGTGCTCAATGGGGTGATCAAAAGCGTCGTATTTGCCTTCGTAGTGACGTGGATTGCCGTTTTCCAGGGGTACGATTGCGATCCTACTTCCGAGGGGATCAGCCGGGCGACGACCAGAACCGTCGTTTATGCCTCGTTGGCCGTGCTGGGACTGGACTTTATTTTGACCGCCTTGATGTTTGGAGATTTCTGATGCAAAACCGCGCCATCGAAACCGGAGTCGGTCTGTTCCTGCTGGCCGGGATACTGGCTCTGCTCCTGCTGGCCCTGCGAGTCAGTGGTCTGAGCACCAGTGCGAGCACCGACACCTATAAACTTTATGCCTACTTCGACAATATTGCCGGTTTGACTGTCAGAGCCAAGGTAAGCATGGCTGGCGTCACAATCGGCAAGGTGACGGCGATCGATCTGGATCACGACACCTTCACCGGTCGCGTCACGCTGGAGATACAGAAGAAGGTCGATAACCTGCCTTCCGACTCCACGGCGTCGATCCTGACTGCTGGCCTGCTGGGTGAGAAGTACATTGGTCTCAGCGTCGGTGGCGATGACAAGCTGCTCAAAGACGGTGCAACCATTCATGACACGCAGTCGTCGCTTGTGCTGGAAGACCTGATCGGGAAATTCCTGCTCAATACCGTAAGCAAAGACGCCAAGTAAGCCAAGTAAGGAGCTTTAAATGATCTCTATCCTGCGCCGTGGTCTGTTGATATTGCTGGCCACCTTGCCGATGCTGGCCAACGCTGCGGCAACGCCCTCAGCTCACGATCTGGTGGAGCGTACCACCAAGGAACTGTTGAGCGATCTGGCTACCAACCGTGAGCAGTACAAGTCCAATCCGAGTGCGTTCTATGATGCGCTGAACCGTATTGTCGGTCCGGTCGTCGATGCCGATGGCATTTCCAAAAGCATCATGACCGTCAAGTACTCCCGCAAGGCGACGCCTGAGCAGGTGAAGCGCTTTGAAGAAAACTTCAAGCGCAGCCTGATGCAGTTCTACGGTAACGCGCTGCTTGAGTTCAACAACCAGGGCATCACCGTAGCACCTGCCAAGGACGAAGGTGATGACCGTACCAGCGTGGATATGCAGGTCAAAGGCAACAACGGCGCGCTTTATCCGGTTTCCTACACGCTGGTCAAGCTGAACGGCGAGTGGAAGGTGCGTAACGTTGTCATCAACGGTATCAATATCGGCAAACTGTTCCGTGATCAGTTCGCCGACGCCATGCAGCGTAATGGCAACGACCTGGACACCACCATCAACAACTGGGCTGGCGAAGTTGCCAAGACCAAATCCACCGTAGACGCTGCGCAGAAGCCTGCACAATGACAGAGTCCGCCGTCCGTCTCGTCGGGCCTGGCGAGCTCAGGCTGATCGGTGTGCTGGATTACCGCACCGGGCCGCAGTTGCGCAAGCAGGGTGCGGCACTGATCAAGTCGGGTGATCTGGCCGATCTGACACTCGATTGCTCGGGCGTCGAGAAGTCCAGCAGCGTGGGCCTTGCCCTGCTGCTGGCGTTCATGCGTGATGCACAGGAAGCAGGCAAGTCGATCACCGTCCGCTCGCTGCCTGAAGACATGCGTCAGATAGCCCGTGTATCAGGTCTGACCGAGCTACTGGACACCCACTGACAGGCGTCATCGAAGAAGCCCTTTATCCGGGACCTGCTTGTCGGGCTTCGCATAACATGGGCTTTTTTGTATGATGGCCGACCCGCGCGCGTACAGCGCCGATCGAGGTTAAGCATGCAGGCCGTAGAAGTTAAAAGCTTCCTTGAAGGAAAGCTGCCGGAAATCAAGGTGGAAGTCGAAGGCGAAGGCTGCAACTTCCAGCTGAATATCATCAGCGACGAGTTGGCCGGCCTGAGTCCGGTCAAGCGTCAGCAACAGATTTATACCCATCTGAACCCCTGGATTGCCGATGGCAGCATCCACGCGGTGACCATGAAATTTTTCAGCCGCGCTGCATGGGCCGAGCGTTCCTGAGCCAAATTGGTGTCGAGACTCTAATGGATAAATTGATTATTACCGGCGGCGTTCGTCTTGATGGCGAAATTCGCATTTCCGGGGCAAAGAACTCTGCCTTGCCGATCCTTGCCGCCACGTTGCTGGCTGATGGGCCGGTTACTGTTCAGAACCTGCCGCACCTGCACGACATCACCACCATGATCGAGCTGTTCGGTCGCATGGGCATTGAGCCTGTGATCGATGAAAAGCTCAGCGTCGAGATCGACCCGCGCACCATCAAGACTTTGGTCGCTCCGTACGAACTGGTGAAAACCATGCGTGCGTCGATTCTGGTACTGGGTCCGATGGTCGCTCGCTTCGGTGAGGCCGAAGTGGCGCTGCCAGGTGGCTGTGCCATTGGTTCGCGTCCGGTTGATCTGCATATCCGTGGTCTTGAGGCGATGGGCGCGATCATCGATGTCGAGGGTGGCTACATCAAGGCCAAGGCACCCGAGGGTGGCTTGCGTGGTGCCCACTTCTTCTTCGATACCGTGAGCGTGACCGGTACTGAAAACATCATGATGGCCGCCAGCCTCGCCAACGGCCGCAGCGTTCTGCAGAACGCTGCGCGCGAGCCCGAGGTTGTCGATCTGGCCAACTTCCTGATCGCGATGGGTGCAAAAATTCACGGCGCAGGCACCGACACCATCACTATCGATGGCGTCAAACGTCTGGGCCCGGCCACCTACAAGGTCATGCCTGACCGTATCGAGACCGGCACCTACCTGGTAGCCGCTGCCGTTACCGGTGGTCGCGTCAAGGTCAAGGACACTGATCCGACCATCCTTGAAGCGGTGCTGCTCAAGCTTCAGGAAGCCGGTGCCGAAGTCACGACCGGTGAAGACTGGATCGAGCTGAACATGCACGGCAAGCGTCCGAAGGCTGTCAACGTGCGTACCGCGCCGTATCCAGCGTTCCCGACCGACATGCAGGCGCAGTTCATCTCGCTCAATGCGATTGCCGAAGGTACGGGAGCGGTCATCGAGACCATCTTTGAAAACCGTTTCATGCACGTGTATGAAATGCACCGCATGGGCGCTCAGATCCAGGTTGAAGGCAACACTGCCATTGTCACCGGCACCGAAATGCTCAAGGGCGCGCCAGTCATGGCGACCGACCTGCGGGCATCGGCCAGTCTGGTGATCTCGGCGCTGGTTGCCCAGGGCGACACGCTGATCGACCGCATCTACCACATCGACCGTGGTTACGAGTGCATCGAAGAGAAGCTGCAAATGCTGGGCGCCAAGATCCGCCGCGTTCCGGGCTAGTAGCGCGCGGCCCTGATGCCAGTGGCATCGGGGCCGCCTGTTCTGTCGCGGGTGTGATTTCTGATTCGTTTCACTTCAGGCCGAACAGGCCTGGGGGTTGTCACGCGCCGCTTGCGTCGTGACAAAAGTTTCCTGATAAGGACTTACGTTTCCCATGTTGACCATCGCACTGTCCAAGGGCCGCATTCTTGACGACACCCTGCCGCTTCTCGCTGAAGCGGGCATCGTGCCGACCGAGAATCCGGACAAGAGCCGCAAGCTCATCATCCCCACGACCCAGGCCGACGTGCGCCTGTTGATCGTGCGTGCCACCGACGTGCCGACCTATGTCGAGCATGGTGCCGCCGATCTGGGCGTCGCGGGCAAGGATGTGTTGATGGAATATACCGGCCAGGGCCTTTACGAGCCTCTGGACCTGCAAATTGCCAAGTGCAAGCTGATGACTGCCGGTGCCATCGGTGCGGTCGAGCCCAAGGGCCGTCTGCGTGTGGCGACCAAGTTCGTCAACGTTGCCAAGCGTTACTACGCCGAGCAGGGTCGTCAGGTCGACATCATCAAGCTGTACGGCTCCATGGAGCTGGCACCGCTGATTGGTCTGGCAGACAAGATCATCGACGTGGTCGACACCGGTAACACCTTGCGAGCCAATGGCCTTGAGCCTCAGGAACTGATCGCTACCATCAGCTCGCGTCTGGTCGTCAACAAGGCTTCCATGAAGATGCAGCACGCACGCATTCAGGCCCTCATCGACACCCTGCGCAAGGCAGTGGAGTCGCGACACCGTAGCTGATTCATCCACGCAACGTTGAGTTGCGTCCAGCTATCCGTGTCATAGCCAAATTTCTCAGGTGCCTGCGCGGATAGCTTGGTAGCTTTAGGCTCCTGAGCATCCGCCAATTATTGAGGCCCCCGCTATGACCACGCCCACTGCAATTCGCCGACTCGACGCTGCTGACCCGGATTTCGCACGACATCTGGATCACCTGCTGAGCTGGGAAAGCGTGTCTGACGACTCGGTCAACCAGCGCGTGCTCGACATCATCAAGGCGGTACGTGAGCGCGGCGACGCGGCGTTGGTCGAGTTCACCCAGAAGTTTGACGGGCTGCAGGTCGCGTCGATGGCCGACCTGATCCTGCCTCGCGAGCGTCTGGAGCTGGCGTTGACCCGCATCACGCCGGTTCAACGCGAGGCACTGGAAAAAGCCGCCGAGCGTGTGCGCAGCTATCACGAGAAGCAGAAACAGGATTCCTGGAGCTACACCGAGGCCGATGGCACGGTGCTGGGCCAGAAGGTCACACCGCTGGACCGTGCAGGCCTGTATGTGCCCGGTGGCAAAGCCTCGTACCCGTCTTCGGTATTGATGAATGCCATTCCGGCCAAAGTGGCGGGCGTGACCGAGGTGGTCATGGTCGTGCCGACACCGCGTGGTGAGATCAACGAGCTGGTGCTGGCCGCTGCCTGTATTGCGGGTGTCGACCGGGTGTTCACCATCGGCGGTGCGCAAGCTGTGGCAGCACTGGCCTATGGCACGGAAAGCGTGCCGAAGGTCGATAAGGTTGTCGGCCCCGGAAATATTTATGTGGCCACCGCCAAGCGCCACGTATTCGGTCAGGTCGGGATCGACATGATCGCCGGTCCTTCCGAGATTCTGGTGGTGTGTGACGGTCAGACCGATCCCGACTGGATTGCCATGGACCTGTTCTCCCAGGCCGAGCACGACGAAGATGCCCAAGCCATTCTGGTCAGTCCGGATGCCGAATTCCTCGACAAGGTCGCGGCCAGCATCACCCGTCTGCTGCCAACCATGGAGCGCGCGGCCATCGTCGAAACGTCGATCAACGGTCGCGGCGCTTTGATAAAAGTGGCAGACATGGCGCAAGCCATCGAAGTTGCCAATCGCATCGCGCCCGAGCACCTTGAATTGTCGGTCGCCGATCCAGAAGCCTGGCTGCCGCAGATCCGCCATGCGGGTGCGATCTTCATGGGGCGCCACACCTCCGAAGCACTGGGCGACTATTGCGCAGGTCCCAACCACGTACTGCCGACCTCCGGCACGGCGCGTTTTTCCTCGCCGCTGGGCGTTTACGATTTTCAGAAGCGCTCGTCTATCATCTACTGCTCGCCGCAGGGTGCGTCCGAGCTGGGCAAGACAGCGTCGGTGCTGGCTCGTGGCGAATCCCTGAGCGGCCATGCCCGCAGTGCTGAATATCGAATTACTGATCCCGACTGGAAAGCAGGCAATACAGAGGACGGCAAATAATGAGCAAATTCTGGAGCCCTTTCGTCAGCGGTCTGGTGCCTTATGTGCCGGGCGAGCAGCCGAAGCTGACCAGGCTGGTCAAACTCAATACCAATGAAAACCCGTATGGCCCGTCGCCCAAGGCTGTCGAGGCCATGCGTGCCGCGCTGACCGACGACTTGCGTCTGTACCCGGACCCCAACAGCGACCTGCTCAAGCACGCTGTCGCCGATTACTACAAGGTGCAGCCCAATCAGGTGTTCCTGGGCAACGGTTCAGACGAAGTGCTGGCGCATATCTTTCACGCCTTGTTTCAGCACGATGCGCCGCTGTTGTTTCCGGACATCAGCTACAGCTTCTATCCGGTCTACTGCGGTCTGTACGGGATCGATTACGAAATGATCGCTCTGGACGATCAGTTCCAGATTCGTGCCGAAGACTACGCCAGACCCAATGCCGGGATCATCTTCCCCAACCCGAATGCGCCGACCGGTTGCCTGCTCGGTCTGGACAAGGTCGAGCAGATTATCAAGGCCAGCCCGGATTCAGTGGTCGTCGTTGACGAAGCGTACATCGACTTCGGTGGCGAGACCGCGATCACGCTGGTTGATCGCTACCCGAACCTGCTGGTCACTCAAACCTTGTCAAAGTCGCGCTCGCTGGCCGGTCTGCGTGTCGGCCTGGCGGTGGGGCATCCTGATCTGATCGAAGCGCTGGAGAGGGTCAAGAACAGCTTCAACTCCTATCCGCTGGACCGTATGGCCAATGTGGGTGGTGCGGCAGCTTTCGAGGACCGCGAGCACTTCGAGTCGACGCGCAACAAGGTCATCGAAAGCCGCGAGGCGCTGGTCGAACAGTTGCAGGGCAAAGGCTTCGAAGTGCTGCCATCGGCAGCCAACTTCATCTTCGCTCGCCACCCGCAACACGATGCCGCAGCACTGGCCGCCAAACTGCGCGAGCAGGGCGTCATCGTCCGTCACTTCAAACAGCAGCGAATCGCCCAGTTCCTGCGTATCAGCATCGGCACGCCAGAGCAGCATCAGGCGTTGCTGGAAGGGTTGAGCGACATCTGAGACGCGGACCGGTCAGCCCGAATACGGGCTGGCCTTGCGCTGTCACTCAAGATCGGACGCAGAGCGCCCGGAACGGCCTGTCTACGCGGAGGACTCATCGTGATACGCAAGTCTTATGGGAAACGAGCTTGCTCGCGAAGAGGTCCGTTCAGCCGCTGAAAATCCATTGATCAGGTAATCCGCCTTCGCGAGCAAGCTCGCTCCCCCCACGCCCCCCGGGCAGAGGCCCGGACGCCCTTTATTCCCGGCGTCACATATCTGTGCTGTACCGCACTTTCAGGTACTGGCGCATCACTCGGGCGCTGCGGCAGGTGTCGGTGCAGGTGGCGGGCGCAGGCCGACCTCGGCGCTCAAGCGCATTTCCTTGCCGTTGCGCATCACGTCGATAGCAATCTTGTCCTTGGGTTTGGTACGCGCCACCTGATTCATCGAGCGACGACCGTCGCCAGCGGGTTCGCCATTGATGCTCAGGATCACGTCACCCAGTTGCAGACCGGCTTTCTGCGCCGGTCCATCGCGGAAGATACCCGCGACGACAATGCCCGGACGATCCTTCAGTCCGAACGACTCGGCCAGTTCCTGGGTCAGCGGTTGAACTTCGATGCCCAGCCAGCCACGAATGACCTGACCGTGTTCGATGATCGACTTCATGACGTCCATCGCCAGCTTGGTCGGAATGGCAAAGCCGATGCCCTGCGAGCCGCCGGACTTGGAAAAGATCGCGGTATTGATACCGATCAGGTTGCCGCTGGCGTCCACCAGTGCACCGCCCGAGTTGCCGGGGTTGATGGCCGCGTCGGTCTGGATGAAGTCTTCGTAGGTATTGAGGCCCAGTTGATTGCGTCCGGTGGCACTGATAATGCCCATGGTCACGGTCTGACCGACCCCGAACGGGTTACCGATGGCCAGTGCAACGTCGCCGATGCGAATGCCGTCAGAGCGTGCGATGGTGATTGCCGGAAGGTTTTTCAGGTCGATCTTGAGCACTGCCAGATCGGTTTCCGGGTCATTGCCGATAACTCTGGCAATGGTTTCACGGCCATCTTTCAGTGCCACCACGATCTGGTCCGCGCCGGTGGTGACGTGGTTATTGGTCAGTATGTAGCCTTCGGGGCTCATCATGACGCCAGAGCCAAGGCTTGACTCCATGCGCTTCTGCTTGGGCGTGTTGTCGCCGAAGAAGCGCCGGAACTGCGGGTCTTCGAAAAGCGGGTTGTTGCCCTTGTTGACCATTTTGGTGGTGTAGAGGTTGACCACCGCGGGCGCTGCGGCAATGACCGCATCGGCATAGGACGACGGACCTTGCATGACGTTGGTGGTCTGCGGAGCCTGTTGCAGATTGACATCCATGCTCGGCAGGCCGACCCACTGCGGATAGCGCTGAATAATCAGCAGGGCGATAAGCACGCCAGCCAGCAATGGCCAGCCGAAAAAACGCAGTGCCTTGAACATTTAACAAGTCCTGATGGTTGCGGGCGCAGAAAGTTTTGCCACGGGTGCGCCATAATGGCGGGCATTATACGAGTACAACGCAGCTCTGAACTGCATATTTAGGAGTCTTTTATGGCTGTTGCCCTGAGCACCCTGGTCGAAGAAGCCGACCGCTATCTGAGCAGTGCCCGGATTCAGGATTATTGCCCTAATGGCCTGCAGGTCGAGGGCCGGCCTCAAGTGATGCGTATCGTCAGCGGCGTGACCGCCAGCCAGGCATTGCTGGACGCTGCCGTAGAGGCTCAGGCTGATCTGATTCTGGTCCATCACGGTTATTTCTGGAAAGGCGAAAATCCTTGCGTGGTCGGTATGAAGCAGCGCCGCCTGAAAACCCTGCTCAAGCACGACATCAGCCTGCTTGCCTATCACCTGCCGCTGGATGTGCACCCCGAAGTAGGCAATAACGTGCAGCTGGCGCGTCAGTTGGACATCACTGTCGAAGGCCCGCTGGATCCCGAAAATTCGCGAGTGGTCGGCTTGATCGGTTCGTTGTCCGAACCCATGACCCCGCGGGATTTTGCCCGTCGCGTACAGGATGCGCTGGGCCGTGAGCCGTTGCTCATCGAAGGCTCGCAGATGATTCGCCGTGTAGGCTGGTGCACCGGTGGCGGTCAGAACTACATTGATCAGGCAGTGCTGGAAGGCGTCGATCTTTTCCTGAGTGGCGAAGCGTCGGAGCAGACATTCCACAGCGCGCGGGAGAACGACATCAGCTTCATCGCGGCCGGTCATCACGCCACCGAGCGGTATGGCGTTCAGGCCCTGGGTGATTATCTGGCCCGACGCTTTGCGCTCGAGCATATCTTCATCGACTGCCCGAACCCGATCTGATCCATCAAACGGCAGGGCATATGCATAGATCGTTTCGGTCTAGTTGCATCGCTGATTAGCGATATCACGCATGTTAAAGTGCGCGGCTCGAATACGGCCCGCAGGCCGCCCCGGGGTTTCCCGGTCCATAACGAACGCAATCCGTGAGTAGCCATGGTTGACAAACTGACGCATCTGAAACAGCTGGAGGCGGAAAGCATCCACATCATCCGCGAGGTCGCTGCCGAGTTCGATAACCCGGTGATGCTGTACTCGATCGGCAAGGATTCGGCCGTGATGCTGCACCTGGCGCGCAAGGCATTTTTCCCCGGTAAGTTGCCATTCCCGGTCATGCACGTCGATACTCGCTGGAAATTCCAGGAGATGTATCGTTTTCGCGACAAGATGGTCGAGGAAATGGGCCTGGACCTGATCACTCACATCAATCCCGATGGCGTGGCGCAGGGCATCAACCCCTTCACCCACGGCAGCGCCAAACATACCGACATCATGAAGACCGAGGGCCTGAAGCAGGCGCTCGACAAGCATGGTTTCGATGCCGCTTTCGGCGGTGCCCGACGCGACGAAGAGAAGTCCCGGGCCAAGGAACGCGTTTATTCGTTCCGCGACAGCAAGCACCGCTGGGACCCGAAAAACCAGCGCCCCGAGCTGTGGAATGTCTACAACGGCAACGTCAACAAAGGCGAGTCGATCCGTGTATTCCCGCTCTCCAACTGGACCGAGCTGGACATCTGGCAGTACATCTACCTTGAAGGCATCCCGATCGTGCCGCTGTACTTCGCCGCCGAGCGCGACGTGATCGAGAAGAACGGCACGCTGATCATGATCGACGACGAGCGCATCCTCGAGCATCTCACCGATGAAGAGAAGTCGCGCATCGTCAAGAAAAAGGTCCGTTTCCGCACACTGGGCTGCTATCCGCTGACCGGCGCTGTCGAGTCCGAAGCGACCAGCCTGACCGACATCATTCAGGAAATGCTGCTGACACGAACTTCCGAACGCCAGGGCCGGGTCATTGACCATGACGGTGCCGGCTCGATGGAAGAAAAGAAACGTCAGGGTTATTTCTAAGGGGTGTCACATGTCGCATCAATCTGATTTGATCAGCGAGGACATCCTCGCCTATCTGGGCCAGCACGAACGCAAGGAAATGCTGCGCTTTCTTACCTGTGGCAACGTCGATGACGGCAAGAGCACGCTGATCGGGCGTCTGCTGCATGACTCGAAGATGATCTACGAAGATCACCTGGAAGCCATCACCCGTGACTCGAAGAAGTCCGGCACCACTGGCGATGACGTCGATCTGGCGTTGCTGGTGGATGGTCTGCAGGCCGAGCGGGAGCAGGGCATCACTATCGATGTCGCCTATCGCTATTTCTCCACGGCCAAGCGCAAGTTCATCATTGCCGATACGCCGGGCCATGAGCAGTACACTCGCAACATGGCGACTGGCGCTTCCACCTGTGACCTGGCGATCATTCTGGTGGACGCGCGCTATGGCGTGCAGACCCAGACCCGTCGTCACAGCTACATCGCTTCGCTGCTGGGCATCAAGCACATCGTCGTGGCCATCAACAAGATGGACCTCAACGGCTTCGATGAGGGCGTGTTCGAGTCGATCAAGGCCGATTACCTGAAGTTCGCCGAGGGTATCGCGTTCAAGCCGACCACCATGGCGTTTGTTCCAATGTCGGCGCTCAAGGGCGACAACGTGGTGAACAAGAGCGAGCGTTCGCCTTGGTACACCGGCCAGTCGCTGATGGAAATTCTTGAAACTGTCGAAATCGCCAGCGACCGCAACTATGCGGACCTGCGTTTCCCGGTGCAGTACGTCAACCGTCCGAACCTGAACTTTCGCGGTTTTGCTGGCACACTGGCCAGCGGCATCGTCCACAAGGGCGACGAGATCGTCGTGTTGCCATCGGGCAAGAGCAGTCGCGTGAAGTCCATCGTCACTTTTGAAGGCGAGCTGGAGCAGGCTGGTCCGGGTCAGGCCGTGACGCTGACCATGGAAGACGAGATCGACATTTCCCGCGGTGATCTGCTGGTGCATGCCGACAACGTCCCGCAGGTCAGCGATGCGTTCGACGCCATGCTGGTGTGGATGGCCGAAGAGCCCATGCTGCCGGGCAAGAAATACGACATCAAGCGCGCTACCAGCTATGTGCCGGGCTCTATTGCCAGCATTACTCATCGGGTCGATGTGAACACGCTGCAGGAAGGCCCTGCCAGCTCGTTGCAGTTGAACGAGATCGGCCGCGTCAAAGTCAGCCTTGATGCGCCCATCGCGCTGGACGGCTATGACAGAAACCCCACCACTGGCTCGTTCATCGTCATCGATCGTCTGACCAATGGCACTGTTGCTGCGGGCATGATCATTGCCAAGCCGGTTTCAGGCGGTGGTTCGCTGCATCATGGCGAGCTGGCCCACGTCTCTACTGAAGAGCGTGCGCAGCGTTTCGGCCAGCAACCGGCCACCGTATTGTTCAGCGGCCTGTCCGGCGCAGGTAAAAGTACGTTGGCGTACGCAGTCGAGCGCAAGCTGTTCGACATGGGCCGTGCGGTCTATGTGCTGGATGGTCAGAACCTGCGTCATGACCTGAACAAGGGCTTGCCACAGGACCGTGCCGGGCGTACCGAGAACTGGAGCCGTGCCGCCCACGTGGCGCGCCAGTTCAACGAAGCGGGCCTGCTGACCCTGGCTGCCTTTGTGGCGCCGGATGCCGAGGGCCGTGAGCGCGCCAAGGCGCTGATCGGCAAGGATCGTCTGCTGACCGTCTATGTTCAGGCGTCGCCAGCGGTCTGCCGCGAGCGTGACCCGCAAGGCCTGTATGCCGCTGATGGCGACAACATTCCTGGCGAGTCCTTCCCGTATGACGTGCCGCTGAATGCCGATCTGGTGATCGACACGCAGACACTCAACCTGGAAGAAAGCGTTAAACAGGTGCTGGATCTGCTGCGCAGTCGCGGCGCGATCTGATACGAATGCAGGCGTGAGAGACCAATGGTCTTCAGCGCCCTGCATTGGCCTTTCGCGAGCAAGCTCGCTCCCACAATGGTGCGCACGCACGATCTTGTGGGAGCGACCGGGGCGGCGATCCGCATTGCTCGCGAAGGGGTAGGGCACAAAAAAGCCCGCTGGAGATTTTCTCGCCAGCGGGCTTTTGTGTCGCTGTGAATCCTTACCTTTTCAGGCCGTAATGCTCATCCAGCATTCCAGGCGTGTTGGGCGCCTTGGGGGCGTAGTCCTTGGGTGTCTCGGTGTCGCGCGGAGGAGTCAGGCGGTCGCGATGATCGCGGTGCGCATGATTGGCCTCAGGGTGCAGGGCGGCCAGCAAGCGTTGGCGGGTCAGCTCGTCGAGAGCCAGACGATTGGCACCCTCGGCAAGGTGTTCCTGAACATCCTGATAGCTCTGCGAAAGCTTCTGTACCAGATTGGCCGTGCTGTTGAAGTGCGTGACTACCTCGTTCTGATAGGTGTCGAAGCGCTCCTGAATGTTGTCCAGCTGGCGCTGGGTGCTGTTCGGAACGGTGTTGGGCAGCAGGCGTGCTACCAGAAAACCAATGACGACACCGGCCACCAGGGCGAGCGTCGGCAACAACCAGACTAAGAGCGAGTGTTCCACGAGTCCTTCCTCTATAAACGGCTTTGCTTTACGTTAACGGCTGGAACCTGCGCTGTATACCCGCGACGTATCGTTGATATGCAAGCCGCAGACAATCAGCTAGACGAGTCGACCCATTTCGAGGTCACGGAGTTCTGTTTTGCTCATGCGTGAAACCCCATTATTTATCGATGGCCCAGAAGGCCAGCTCGAAGCGCTGTATCAGGATATACCCGACGCCCGAGGCGTTGCACTGATCTGCCATCCTAACCCGATACAGGGCGGAACGATGCTCAATAAAGTCGTCTCGACGTTGCAGCGTACCGCAAGGGATCAAGGTCTGATCACCTTACGCTTCAATTATCGCGGTGTCGGTGCCAGTGCCGGTACATCGGTCGCCGGGCCAGGCGAGATCGATGATGCCCAGGCTGCCGCGCAATGGCTGCGCGCGCAACATCCTGATCTGCCCATGACTCTGTTCGGTTTTTCTTTCGGTGGCTACGTTGCCGCCAACCTGGGCGGTCGTCTTGAAGGGCAGGGTGAAAAACTGACGCATTTGTTTCTGATTGCTGCAGCGGCCTCGCGGCTCAAGGATCAAAGCGTCTTGCCGCAAGCCTGCCCGCTGACGATCATTCAGCCAGAAGACGATGAAGTGATCGATCCCGAAACGGTCTATGCATGGTCGGCCGCGTTGCAACGCCCCCATGAGCTGCTGAAAGTGGCAGAATGCGGACACTTTTTTCACGGCAAGCTGACCGATCTGAAAGATCTGCTTCTGCCGCGACTTTCCAACTGATTGCAGCCCGTATTGCATCCTTTAGATAAGCGACCTGCCATGACCACTCGTATCCTGACCGGTATCACGACCACCGGCACTCCCCATCTGGGTAACTACGCGGGCGCGATTCGCCCGGCCATTGTCGCCAGCCGTCAGAGCGATTTCGACTCGTTCTACTTTCTGGCCGACTACCACGCGTTGATCAAATGCGATGACCCGCTGCGCATTCAGCGTTCGCGTCTGGAAATCGCTGCGACCTGGCTGGCAGCTGGCCTGGACGTTGATCGTGTGACCTTCTATCGCCAGTCGGACATTCCGGAGATCCCGGAACTGACCTGGCTGCTCACCTGTGTGGCGGCCAAGGGCCTGCTTAACCGCGCCCACGCCTACAAGGCATCGGTGGACAAGAACGTCGAAGGTGGCGAGGACCCGGATGCAGGCATCACCATGGGGCTGTACAGCTACCCGGTACTGATGGCCGCCGACATTCTGATGTTCAATGCGCATCAGGTTCCGGTGGGTCGCGACCAGATCCAGCACGTTGAAATGGCCCGCGACATCGGCCAGCGGTTCAACCACCTGTTTGGCAATGGCAAGGAATTCTTTGTCATGCCCGAGGCCTTGATCGAAGAGAGCGTGGCCACGCTGCCCGGTCTGGACGGGCGCAAGATGTCTAAAAGCTACGACAACACCATCCCGTTATTCAGCAGTGCCAAGGAGATGAAAAGCGCCATATCGCGCATCGTCACCGACTCGCGTGCGCCGGGTGAAGCGAAGGATCCGGATACCTCGCACCTGTTCACCCTGTATCAAGCCTTCTCGACGGCAGAGCAGTGCGCTGAATTCCGTTCCGACCTTTTGCAGGGGCTGGGCTGGGGTGAAGCGAAGAACCGTCTGTTCGCTTTGCTGGATGCGCAATTGAGCGAGCCCCGTGAAAAGTATCTGGGGCTGATCGAGCGTCCTGCCGATCTCGAAGATATCCTGCTCGCCGGCGCGCAGAAGGCACGTCGCGTCGCCACGCCATTCCTGGAGGAACTGCGTGAGGCGGTGGGCCTGCGGTCGTTCCGTACTGTGGTGCAGAACGCCGACACCGGCAAGAAAAAGGCCAGCAAGGGCGCTCGTTTCGTCAGCTTCCGTGAAGACGACGGCAGCTTCCGTTTCCGCCTGCTGGCCGCCGATGGCGAGCAACTGCTGTTGTCGCGCAATTTTGCCGACGGCAAGGCAGCCGGTATAGCCAGCAAGCAGTTGCAGCAGGGCGGTGAGCTGGATCTGCGCAGTGAAGCCAATGGCTTCACGCTGTGGCTGGACGGTGAGTGTGTGGCTGATAGCCCGGTGTTCGCCGATGCCACTGCGCGCGACAACGCGATTCAAACCCTTAAGCTGGCACTTGCTCCTCAACAGGACTGATTGCCAATCCCCGGGGTCGTCGCTACAGTGACGACCCGTTTTTGTTGCCTTGCTAACGAATTATGACGCCCCTAGAACGATATCAATCTGATCTGAAACGCCCGGACTTCTTTCACGATGCCGCGCAGGAAAACGCTGTGCGCCATTTGCAGCGCCTGTATGACGATCTGGTTGCCGCTCACGACAGCAAGCCCGGTCTGTTCGGCAAGCTGTTCGGCAAAAAAGAGCCGACCCTGGTCAAGGGGTTGTACTTCTGGGGTGGCGTAGGCCGTGGCAAGACCTACCTGGTCGACACGTTCTTTGACGCGCTGCCGTTTCAGGACAAGGTCCGTACGCACTTCCACCGCTTCATGAAGCGCGTGCACGAAGAGATGAAGACCCTCAAGGGCGAGAGAAATCCGCTGACGATCATCGCCAAGCGTTTTTCCGACGAGGCACGGGTTATCTGTTTCGACGAGTTCTTTGTTTCCGACATCACCGATGCCATGATCCTGGGCACGCTGATGGAAGAGCTGTTCAAAAATGGCGTAACGCTGGTGGCAACCTCCAACATCGTTCCAGACGGCCTGTACAAGGACGGTCTGCAGCGTGCGCGCTTCCTGCCTGCAATTGCGCTGATCAAGCAGAACACCGACATCGTCAACGTCGACAGCGGCGTTGACTACCGTCTGCGTCACCTGGAACAGGCTGAGCTGTTTCATTTCCCGCTCAACGAAGTTGCGCAGGAAAGCCTGCGTAAAAGCTTCAAGGCCCTGACCCCGGATTGCGCAGAAACCATCGAAAACGATGTGTTGATGATCGAAAACCGCGAGATCCGCGCCCTGCGTACCTGTGATGATGTGGCCTGGTTCGACTTCCGCGAACTGTGCGACGGGCCACGCAGCCAGAACGACTACATCGAGCTGGGCAAGATCTTTCATGCCGTGCTGATCAGCGGTGTCGAGCAGATGGACGTTTCTACCGATGACATCGCCCGACGTTTTATCAACATGGTCGACGAGTTCTACGATCGCAACGTCAAGCTGATCATTTCAGCCGAGGTTGAGTTGAAGGACCTGTATACCGGTGGCCGGTTGATGTTCGAGTTTCAACGCACCCTGAGCCGTCTGCTGGAAATGCAATCCCACGAATTCCTCTCGCGGGCGCACAAGCCCTAGCAGCGACTGCAAGCGGCGAGTTTCAAGCTACACGCTTGAAACTCGCCCATGCTGCAGCTCACAGCTTTTCCTTCTGGCTCTCAAACTGCTGCCGGTACTGGTTGGGCGACAGCTCAGTGTGTTGGCGAAACAGCCGGGCGAAGAAGCTGGCGTCGTCATAGCCCACCTCGTAGCTGATGGTCTTGATGCTTTTGCGAGACCCTGACAGCAATCCCTTTGCCGTTTCGATCCGCAGCCGTTGCAGGTAATGCAGCGGCTTGTCGCCGGTTGCGGTCTGAAAGCGGCGCATGAAATTGCGAATGCTCATGCCGTGCTCGCGGGCCACATCTTCAAAGCGGAACTTGTCGGCAAAGTGCTCTTCCAGCCAGTGCTGAATCTGCAGGATGACCACGTCCTGATGCAGTTTCTGCCCGCCAAAGCCGATCCGGCCCGGTGAGTAGGTGCGGCGCACTTCATAAAGAATATCGCGGGCCACGGCCTGGGCAACGTTGGCCCCGCAGAACCGCTCGATCAGGTAGATGTAGAGGTCGCACGCTGACGTCGTGCCCCCTGCGCAGTACACGTTATCGGCGTCAGTCAGGTGCTTTTCCTGATTGAGCAGCACCTTGGGGTAGCGTTCGGCAAATGCACTGAAGAAGCGCCAGTAGGTAGTCGCTTCCTTGCCGTCGAGCAATCCTGCCTCGGCAAGCCAGTAGACCCCGGTGGCCTCGGCGCAGAGTACGGCACCGTTGGCATGCTGCTCACGCAGCCAGGGCAGAATCTGCGGGTAGCGTTCGCACAGGGTTTCAAAATCATCCCAAAAGGCCGGGATAACGATGATGTCGCTTTGGCAAAGCGCGCCGTCGACAGGCAGTGTGACGTCGCTGAAACTGCTGACGGAGAGTCCGTCCGGGCTGACGAGGCGGGTTTCGAAAGCGGGCACCAGGCCCTGGCCCAGTTGTTTGCTGTAGCGCAGGCTGGCCAGGTGGAAGAAGTCCTTGGCCTGCATGACCGTCGAGGCAAACATCTTGTCGGTGGTCAGAATGCTTACGCGGCGCAGCAGAGTGGCGTGTTGGATCGGCATAATCGTTATTCTTATATGGGTAAATGGTCAAGCAACGGCTGGATCGTCTTATTTTTTGTCGGGTGTGTCCAGCCTCCTCATGCCAGTATCTCTGCGAGAGGTGTGCATGATGGCTTTGTGCTAAGCGGGTAAATATCCGCCAATCCACGCCCCGCAGGCAATAAACAGAATGTGAACAAAAAATCCGGTTGAGGTTATTTTTACAGTCTGTATAATCCGCCAGCTCTTTGCAGTGGAAGTGATGCGCCGTCTGCCGAAGAATCTTGCCGTATAACGGACGCGCTGACCCGAGCCCCCGATAGCGTCTGTTTCCGGCTGCCTTTGACTTGTCAAAGTACGCACTATTCAGTAAGATCCGCCGTCTAATTTTCAGGGCGGCCCCTGAGGCTATAAAGAATGAAAACTTTTACTGCTAAACCGGAAACAGTTAAGCGCGACTGGTTCGTCGTCGACGCTGCTGGTCAGACCCTGGGTCGTCTGGCCACCGAAATCGCGAGCCGTCTGCGTGGCAAGCACAAACCGGAATACACTCCGCACGTTGATACCGGCGACTACATCGTCGTGATCAATGCCGAGCAGATCCGCGTTACTGGTGCCAAAACCACCGACAAGATCTACTACTCACACTCCGGTTTTCCGGGCGGGATCAAGTCGATCAACTTCGAAAAGCTGATCGCCAAAGCTCCTGAGCGCGTGATCGAGACCGCGGTCAAAGGCATGCTGCCTAAGAACCCGCTGGGTCGCGACATGTATCGTAAGCTGAAAGTCTATGCGGGCGCTGTACACCCTCATACTGCTCAGCAGCCCCAAGAACTGAAGTTTTAACGGAATAGTTCATTATGTCGGCGACTCAAAATTACGGCACTGGCCGTCGCAAGACCGCAACCGCTCGCGTTTTCCTGCGTCCGGGTACTGGTAACATCTCGATCAACAACCGCTCCCTGGACAATTTCTTCGGCCGCGAAACTGCCCGCATGGTAGTTCGTCAGCCGCTGGAACTGACCGAGACAGTTGAAAAGTTCGACATCTACGTCACCGTTATCGGTGGCGGTGTAAGTGGTCAGGCTGGCGCAATCCGCCACGGTATCACTCGCGCTCTGATGCAATACGACGAGACTCTGCGTGGCGCTCTGCGTAAAGCAGGCTTCGTGACTCGCGATGCTCGCGAAGTTGAACGTAAGAAAGTCGGTCTGCGTAAAGCGCGTAAGCGTCCGCAGTACTCGAAGCGTTAATTCGTTCTTCGTTCAAAGAAAGAACGTCCATCCCCTCGCGGGGCTGGGCGTTTTTTTATGGGTGTGATTTTTGCGGTCGAGGTGTTTTCAAGCTGGGCGTGTCACGTCGATATTGCGAGATTTATAAGCCTGTCGGCGAAGATTACAGAATTTACATCGCGTAAATGAGCTATCTTGTGGCCCGCGACGAACACCTGTCCTGTTGCGTTCATTATCGGATGCGCCCTTAAGGCGTATTCGTTCGTCTGTCCGATAAATTTTAACAAGCGAGGAGGATCGCCATGGGCGTGACCAACCGGTTGGCCTGCTACTCCGACCCCGCCGACCACTATTCTCATCGTGTGCGTATTGTGCTCGCCGAGAAGGGTGTCAGCGCCGAAATCATTGAGGTTGTGGCAGGTCGTCATCCGCCGCAGCTGATTGAAGTAAATCCGTATGGCAGCTTGCCGACTCTTGTTGATCGTGACCTGGCGTTGTACGAGTCGACGGTGGTGATGGAATACCTGGATGAGCGCTATCCGCATCCGCCCTTGCTGCCTGTCTATCCCGTGGCCCGCGCCAACAGCCGTCTGCTGATCCATCGCATCCAGCGAGACTGGTGTGGCCTTGTGGACCTGATCCTTGATACGCGCAGCAAAGAGCCTGCTCGTGTTCAGGCGCGCAAGGAGCTTCGTGAAAGTCTGACTGGGGTTTCACCGTTGTTCGCGGAAAAAGCTTTTTTCATGAGCGACGAGCTAAGTCTTGTTGACTGCTGTCTACTCCCCATACTCTGGCGTTTGCCAATTTTGGGTATTGAATTGCCACGGCCTGCCAAGCCGTTGCTTGATTACATGGAGCGCCAATTTGCGCGTGAGGCTTTTCAGACGAGTCTGTCTGCTGCCGAACGTGAAATGCGCTAAGGCTTAAGGAGCCGTTAATGAACTCCAGTCGCCCTTATCTTGTTCGCGCTCTCTATGAGTGGATCGTCGATAACGATTGCACCCCGCACGTGCTGGTCAATGCGGATTACCCCTCGGTGCAGGTCCCGCAAGGGTTTGCCAATGACGGGCAGATTGTCCTGAATGTTTCGCCAAGTGCGGTGCGTCATCTGCATATGGATAACGAAGCTGTCAGCTTCGAAGGCCGCTTCGGCGGTGTGCCGCATACGCTTTACGTGCCTGTAGCTGCCATCCTGGGTATTTATGCCCGTGAGAACGGTCAGGGTATGGTTTTCGATCTGGAGCCTTCCATGGATGAGGGTGAGGAAATCGAGATCGAAGATGATACCCCGCCCGACAGCGAGCCACCGCGCCCGAGTGGCCGGCCGAGTCTGAAGGTCGTGAAGTAAAAAATGCGCAATAAAAAAGGCGATCTCCGGATCGCCTTTTTTTCGCCTGCCGGTTACCCGTCAGTCGATGTACTCAAACAGTTTGACGATCTTCTGCACGCCGGAAACGCCCTGTACCAGGTTGGTGGCGCGATTGGCTTCGTCCTGGGTCACCAGGCCCAGCAGGAACACAATACCGTTCTCGGTCACCACCTTGATGCGTGAGCCGGGGATGGATGCGTCGGCAATCATCTGGCTTTTGATCTTGGTGGTCAGCCAGGCATCGTTGTTACGCGCCAGCAGCGAAGAGGGCGCCATGACCTGCAGCTCGTTGTTGACCTTCTTGACGCGCTGGACCGAGCTGGCGGCCTGTTCGGCAATTGCCTTGAGGTCGGCGCGGGGTGTCTGGCCAGCCAGCAGCACGATGCCGTTGAAGCTGGTCACAACGATGTGTGAGCCTTCTGCGAGATCAGGGTTGGCTTTGGAGATGTTGACGGCTGCCTTGGTCTCGATCAGTGAATCGTCGATCTTGCTGCCGAAGGTGCGGGTGCCGCGATCGTCTTCGATCGGTTTTTCGCGAGTGGCCGTGATCACCGAACTGCATCCGGTGATGCTGAGGCACAGTGTCAGAACCAGTAGGCTGAGACGATTAGGGGTCATTCTTCACTCCCGAACAGTTGGCTGTCGATCAAATCGCAAAGGCAATGGATCGCCAGCAGATGGACTTCTTGTATGCGTGCCGTGACATTGGCAGGTACGCGGATCTCCACGTCCTCGGGCAATAGCAGGGAAGCCATGCCGCCACCGTCGCGTCCCGTCAATGCTACGACAATCATTTCGCGATCATGTGCGGCCTGGATGGCCTGAATAATATTTGCCGAGTTACCGCTGGTGGAAATGGCCAGCAGCACATCACCTGGCTGGCCCAGTGCGCGGATCTGCTTGGAAAAGATTTCGTTGTAGCTGTAATCGTTGGCAATCGAGGTAATCGTAGAGCTGTCGGTTGTCAGGGCGATGGCTGGCAGGCTCGGCCGCTCGCGCTCGAAACGGTTGAGCAGTTCCGAGGAGAAGTGCTGTGCATCGCCAGCCGACCCGCCGTTGCCGCACGCGAGCATCTTGCCCTCGTTGAGCAGGGCATTGACCATGACCTGACTGGCTTGCTCGATATAGGGTGCAAGGACTTCCATCGACTGTTGCTTGGTTTCGATGCTGGCCTGGAACAGCCGGCGAATTCGGGATTGCATGTCCATCAATGTGACCTTAATTAGAGCGTACGGCGGCGGGACGGATGCGCCGGGTTCTCCCGGGAGCTATCCGGCACACAAGGTGTGCAGCCGGCAAAACAAATAGCGAAATCGATGAGCGTAGAAGCTATTGCAGTTCATTAACACGGCAGGGCTGCTGTGCCCATGCGCAGGTCAGCTGTCAAAAGCACTCTTGATCCAGTTCAGCGGTGCAGTGTTGCCAGGCTGGCCTTCAATGGCGATCACGTCGAAACGACAGGGGTGACTGGCCCAGTCTGTTGCTTGCTGCAGAAAAAGCTGTGCGGCAGTGACAAGTTTTGCCTGCTTGCGAAAATCAACGCTTTCCATGGCTCCACCCCAGCCTGAGTGGCGCCGGTAGCGAACTTCGACGAATACTACTGTATCGCCGTCAAGCATGACTAGATCAAGCTCGCCGCGTTTGCATAACCAGTTTTGTTCAATCAGGTGCAGCCCCTGTTGTTGCAAAAACTGCAGGGCGAAGGCTTCAGCCTCGCGCCCTGCCTGTTGGCGGCTGCTGCGTGGTATCAAGGCGCTGTGTCCGGCAGACGCTGGATCTTGCCGTCGACGAACTCCGCCCATGGCAACTGACGCTCGACGCGACGGCCAGGGTTGATGCTCAAGCTGCCCGACAGGCCATCGATGCGGCTGTCAGGCATAGCCTTGAGTTGCGCAAGGCGTGGGGCCAGACGGTAGGCGTCGATGCCCATTGCGTACAGGCGACCAAGGCTGCCTGCAGCTTGTGGCCATTGCGCGGTCACCTGCTGGCGCAGCGGGTCTTCAGCGTTCAGCAGCCAAGGCGTCTCGCAGAAGCGCACACCGTTGAGGTCCATGTACTGCGCATGATCGTTGCTGTTGGTGAATAGGTGCGAGGTGGCGTAGACCGGAACATCGCCTGCGTACTGGAAAACCATGGTTGGCTTGATCTGCTGCGCCTGTTGCGGCGTGGCGGCGAGGAACATGAAGTCAATGTCCTGGCGACGGCTTGGCTGCGCGGCTACCTGAGTACCGGCAGTGCTCTGCAGACGCTGGGCGCGACCTTCGCTGTTGCGCAACTGGAACAGATCGGCGACCTGCTGTGCCAGTTCTACAGGCTGGTCGACGTGCTCGGCTGCGATCAGCGTACCGCCCTTGGCCTGCCAGCTCTTGCGGAAGGCATCCAGCACGCGGTCGCCCCATTCGCCTTTCGGCACCATTGCTACAGCGCTGCGCTTGCCATCGGCCCAGGCGCGACGTGCAACTTCGCGGGCTTCGTCTTCGGCAGCCAGGCCGAACTGGTACAGCTGAGCGGGGCCTTCGTTGCTGGTGTCGCTGTAGTTCAGCGCCAGTGTAGTGATCGGGAGCTGCTGGCGGCTGTTCAACTGTTTGACGAGGTTCTTTTCCAGCGGACCGACGACCAGCTGTACGCCAGCGGCCTGAGCCTGACGGTAGAACTCGTCCATCGAGGTAACGCGCGAGCTGTCGAACACCTGGATAGCGGGTGGATTCTGTCCTGCTTGTTGTGCCTGGAAGTGCGCGGCCATGAAGCCTTCGCGCAACGCTTTGGCAACTGCGGCCAGCTGGCCATCCTGCGGCAGCAGCAGAGCGATTTTGGTAATCGGCTCGCTGGTCAGGGCGCGCAGTTGGGCGAGTGCGGTAGGCAGTTGCAGTGCTGCAGGGTGTTTCGGGTTCTGGGCTTTCCAGTTGTCGATGGCTGCCTGTTGCTGCTCAAGTGTGCCTGCGCCTTTGATCGAGCGGGCCAGGTTCAGCCAACCGCCCATATCGCCGCTGGCTGTACTTTGCAGTTGCTCGGCCGGCAGAGCGGACACTAGCGTCCAGATTGCATCATTGTTGGCGCTGGCTTCTGCACCTTGCAGCAGAGGGCCGGCGAATACTCGTTCATTGACGGCTGCCAGGGCCTGGCCATCGGCTTCCAGGGCGCGCGCCTTGACCATGTGGGTGCGAACCTGCTGCTCGACCGACAGTTCGCCCAGGCGTTGCATGCTCGGGTGGTTCAGTGCGGTCAGTGCTGCCTTGGGCTGATTGCGGCCCATCGCCAGCTCTGCGGACAATGTGCTGGCGAAAACCTGCAGTCCGGGTTTGAGTTGATCGATTTGCACCTGTCCGAGAATCTGCGCAGCGCGTCCTGCGTCATTCTGGCGGGCGGCCAGGTCGGCCGCACTCAAGCGCAGCGTGGCAGCCTGCTCGGGTGTTTTGGCTGTGGCGGCCTGATCAAGCAACTGCTCGATGCTGGCGTCAGGGGTTCGAGGCAGCTCGCCAAGGCTGGACGAGGGCGAGCTGGCACAGGCTGCGAGAAGGGCAGCGAGGCAGAGGGCAGAGAGCAGCCGCAGACAAGCGATCATTGGTATGTTCCTGAAACTCGAGCGAATTAACGGGGAATTGTACCCAAGCGCTGGCCGGGGTGCGATGTCGAAGGTGTTTAAAGCCGTGATATTGGTCGCGTTAGGGTCATCTGGCGGCCAAATCGTTCAATTCGAGGGGGCTGCGTTGTGTTGTGTCCGGCCTTGATCATGTATTTATTCCTTTTTTATCGGCATCCCTGATGCGCGAGCCGCTTGGCCGTGCTTCAGCCTGTACAATGCATTTTTTCCAAGTATCAGCTTTAACCTGTGAGGTTTGCGTTTTGACTGTTCCGGTTGTTTCGAATTCCACTCCGGGCTCGCTTTATGTAGTGGCGACTCCTATCGGCAATCTGGACGACATGAGCGTGCGGGCATTGAAGGTGTTGCGTGAGGTCGCGCTGATTGCGGCTGAAGACACGCGCCATTCTGCACGGCTGATGCAGCACTTCGGGATATCCACTCCGCTGGCCGCCTGTCACGAGCATAACGAACGTGATGAGGGTAGTCGGTTCATAATGCGTCTGCTGGCTGGCGACGATGTGGCGCTGATTTCCGACGCGGGCACGCCGCTGATCTCTGATCCCGGTTATCACCTGGTACGTCAGGCGCGTGCTGTAGGTGTACCGGTTGTGCCCGTGCCGGGCGCTTGCGCCCTGATCGCCGCTCTTTCTGCGGCCGGACTGCCTTCGGACCGATTCATTTTCGAGGGCTTTCTTCCCGCCAAGGCTGCAGGGCGCAAGGCAAAGCTTGAGCGAGTAAAGGAAGAGCCGCGCACGCTTATTTATTATGAAGCGCCGCACCGGATTCTCGAGTGTCTGCAAGACATGGAGCAAGTCTTTGGTGCCGACCGTCAGGCCTTGCTGGCACGTGAAATAACCAAAACCTTTGAAACGCTCAAGGGTCTGCCTTTGGGTGAGCTGCGGGCTTTTGTCGAGGCCGACAGTAACCAGCAGCGTGGCGAATGCGTTGTGCTGATAGCCGGCTGGACACCGCCCGAGGACGAGGATGTCATTGGTGAGGAGGCGCGCCGCATACTGGATTTACTGCTTGCGGAGATGCCT
This sequence comes from Pseudomonas sp. ICMP 3272, assembly GCF_001466905.1. Taxonomy (NCBI): domain Bacteria; kingdom Pseudomonadati; phylum Pseudomonadota; class Gammaproteobacteria; order Pseudomonadales; family Pseudomonadaceae; genus Pseudomonas; species Pseudomonas sp. ICMP 3272. The sequence goes on along the minus strand of NZ_LKEK01000039.1, from coordinate 35,562 downwards.
CTCAAGCGCGCCGCAGCCTTGGCAGCCGAAATAACCGGCGTGCGCAAGAACCTGCTTTATCAGGTGGCGCTGGAGAAACAGAAAGAATGATGGGTTGCCTTCAAAAGGGGTGGATAACGGGGACAAGCGCACCCCACGTGCTATTAAAGCTTGTTCTTGAAGGCATGTGCCGCTAACCTTGGCGGCGGAGAGTCGATTGGACAGTCGCTGCCTCTTGTTGTTCCGCAACAGGGGGGGGAGGAAAGTCCGGGCTCCATAGGGCGGAGTGCCAGGTAACGCCTGGGAGGCGTGAGCCTACGGAAAGTGCCACAGAAAATAACCGCCTAAGCACTTCGGTGCCGGTAAGGGTGAAAAGGTGCGGTAAGAGCGCACCGCACGTCTGGTAACAGTTCGTGGCAAGGTAAACCCCACTCGGAGCAAGACCAAATAGGGTTCCTAGGCGTGGCCCGCGCTGGAACCGGGTAGGTTGCTAAAGACGTCCAGTGATGGCCGTCGTAGAGGAATGACTGTTCTCGACAGAACCCGGCTTACAGATCGACTCTCCACCTTTTTCCTACCCTTCGTTTCAAGCAGCAAAACCCTCTCGTAATACCAAAAAAATCTTACAGCTCATAAATCACATTAACTTTGAATCGCAACGATTTGAGTCGCGTGGGATTTATCTGTCGGAACGTTCGTAAAATTCCCCTTTTATACCCAATACCTCTCCTAAATCTCCGAAATGTAAGGGTTTTCCTTAAGACCGTGCCTTGACGGTGTGGTGGGCGCGTTCCTATAGTGTGCACAAGTGGCAGAAAGTGGCACGAAGTGGGTTTTTTCAGCGCAAAAAGCTAATATTCGGAGAATGCGCCTGTGTTCCGTGGTGCCAACGCGATCAATCTCGATGCCAAGGGCCGTCTCGCTATGCCGAGCCGGTACCGTGACGAGTTGGATTCGCGTAGTGCCGGGCAACTTATCGTGACCATTGATGCCGTTGATCCCTGTCTTTGCCTGTATCCGCTTTCCGAATGGGAGCTGATAGAGGCAAAACTTCGTGATCTGGCGACGTTTCGTGAAGAGAACCGTCGTCTGCAAAGGCTTTTGATTGGTAATGCTGTCGATCTGGAACTCGATGGCAGCGGGCGTTTTCTGGTGCCGCCACGCTTGCGCGAATACGCCAGGCTGGATAAGCGCGTAATGCTGGTGGGCCAACTCAACAAGTTTCAACTGTGGGACGAGGACGCCTGGAATGCTCTTGCTGATGCTGACCTGGCTGCCATTCAAAAACCTGGCGCTATGCCCGACGAATTACGTGATTTGATCCTGTGACTATGAACAGCGGCTTTACCCACATCACCGTGCTGCTTGAAGAAGCCGTGGAGGCTCTCGCGGTGCGTGCCGATGGCTGCTATCTGGACGGCACGTTCGGACGTGGCGGGCATAGTCGTCTGATATTGAGCCAGCTTGGTCCTGATGGTCGGCTTCTGGGGTTCGATAAGGACCCTCAAGCGATTGCCACAGGGCAAGCGCTAGCGGCCGAAGACGGCCGCTTTGTCATTGTGCAGCGCAGCTTTGCCGAATTGGGATCCGAGGCTCAGGAACGCGGTTTGGCGGGCAAGGTCAGCGGTATCCTGCTGGATCTGGGCGTGTCGTCCCCGCAGCTGGATGACCCCGAGCGCGGTTTCAGCTTCATGAACGACGGCCCGCTGGACATGCGCATGGACCCTACCCGTGGCGTGAGCGCTGCCGAGTTCATTGCGACTGCGCCCGCTGAAGAAATTGCCCGCGTATTCAAGGAATACGGCGAAGAGCGATTTGCCAAACGCATGGCCAATGCGGTCGTCGCGCGCCGTGAAGTCCAGCCTTTCGAGCGTACTGCTGATCTGGCAGAAGTGCTCAAGGTCGCCAACCCTGCCTGGGAAAAGGGCAAGAATCCTGCAACGCGTGCCTTTCAGGGCCTGCGTATTCACGTGAACAACGAGCTGGGCGATCTGGAAGCCGGTCTCGAAGCCGCGCTGGATGCCCTTGAAGTTGGTGGTCGCCTCGTCGTCATCAGTTTTCACTCGCTGGAAGACCGCATCGTCAAGCTGTTCATGCGCAAGCTCGCCAAGGGCGAAGCCGACAACATGCCACGCAATCTGCCGATCCAGTTCAAGCCGTTTGAACCGAAAATCAAAATTCACGGTAAGGCTCAATTCGCCTCGGATACCGAAACCAAAGCCAACCCGCGTTCGCGCAGTGCTGTCATGCGTGTAGCGGAGAAGCTCAGGTGAGCCGTCTGTTTCTGAAGCCTTTGCCCGGCGGCAGCTTCATTATGCTGCTGCTGTTCATTGCTGTCCTGATTTCAGCGATTGGCGTTTCCTATAGCGCACATTGGAATCGTCAACTGCTCAACTCGCTGTATTCGGAAATGAGCGTGCGCGACAAGGCGCAGGCAGAGTGGGGCCGGCTGATTCTTGAGCAGAGCACCTGGACTGCACATAGCCGCATCGAGAATCTGGCCACCGAACAGCTGAAAATGCGCATTCCAAGCGCTGCCGAAGTGCGGATGGTGGCGCCATGATGAAACTTGAAGGCGCGCTTTATCCGTGGCGTTTTCGCGTGGTCGTGGGGCTGCTGGTGTCCCTCGTGCTCGCCATTTGCTGGCGCATCGTTGACCTGCAGGTTATCGACCACACCTTTCTCAAGGAGCAGGGCGATGCCCGCAGCCTGCGGCATATCCCGATTCCGGCTCACCGTGGCCTGATCACCGACCGCAATGGCGAGCCGCTTGCCGTCAGTACTCCGGTGACGACGCTGTGGGCCAACCCGCGCGAAATGCAGCAGGACAAGTCCAAGTGGCCGATGCTCGCAGCGGCTACCGGGCAGGATCTGAAAGCGTTGACTGATCGCCTGGAATCGCAATCCACCAAGGAATTCATCTACCTCGTTCGTGGCATGACGCCGGAGCAGGGTCAGGCAGCGCTGGATCTGAAAGTCCCTGGCGTTTACGGCATCGAAGAGTTCCGCCGTTTCTACCCGGCAGGGGATGTTACCGCGCACATGGTTGGTTTTACCGACCTTGATGACCACGGTCGCGAAGGTGTCGAGCTGGCATATGACGACTGGCTTGCGGGAGTGCCCGGCAAGCGTCAGGTCATCAAGGACCGGCGCGGCCGACTGATCAAGGATGTTCAGGTGACCAAGAATGCCAAGGCCGGAAAGACCTTGGCTTTGTCTATTGACCTGCGCCTGCAATACCTGGCAACCCGTGAGCTGCGCAACGCCATCGTGGAAAACGAGGCCAAGGCAGGCAGTATGGTGATCATGGACGTCAAGACCGGTGAAGTTCTGGCGATGGTCAATCAGCCGACCTACAACCCGAACAATCGCCGCACCATGGTGCCTGCTGCCATGCGCAACCGGGCCATCATTGACGTGTTCGAACCTGGTTCGACCATGAAGCCGATCTCCATGACCGCAGCGCTGGACAGTGGCCGCTGGAAGCCTACCGACAAGGTCGAGGTCTATCCAGGCACCCTGCAGATCGGCAAATACACTATTCGTGACGTGACCAAGACCGAGGGCCCGATCCTCGATCTGACCGGCATCCTGATCAACTCCAGTAACGTCGGCATGAGCAAGGTCGCGTTCGATGTGGGCGGCGAAGCGATCTTCCGTGCCATGCAACGCGTTGGTTTTGGTCAGTACACCGGCCTCGGCTTCCCTGGCGAGCGCGTCGGCAACCTGCCCAACTACCGCGAATGGCGCAAGGCTGAAACCGCCACGCTGTCCTATGGCTACGGTCTGTCAGTCACCGCTTTGCAGCTGGTACACGCCTATGGCGCGCTGGCCAATAACGGCCGCATCGTGCCACTGACCATTTTGAAAACGGATAAAGAGCCGGAATCGACCCAGGCTATTCCCGAGAAAACCGCCAAGACTCTGCAGGGTATGTTGCAGCAGGTTATCGAAGACCCGCGCGGCGTTTATCGCGCCCGTGTGCCGTCCTATCACGTCGGCGGCAAGAGCGGTACGGCGCGTAAGACGTCGATCGGCACCAAGGGCTATGCGGAGAACTCCTATCGCTCCCTGTTCGCCGGTTTCGGCCCGATGAGTAACCCGCGTTATGCCATCGTCGTGGTCATCGACGAGCCGAGCAAGGGCGGTTACTACGGTGGTCTGGTTTCGGCTCCGGTATTCAGCAAAGTCATGTCCGGTACGTTGCGTCTGATGAACGTCACGCCTGACAACCTTGCCCCACCGGAACAAGTCAATGCAGCACCGGCAGCCAAAGGAGGGCGTGGTTGATGGCCTTTAATCTGAGCAAGATTTTCGCTCACACCGATCGCGATGCGCTGATTCGCGAGTTGACTCTCGACAGCCGCAATGTCCGTCCGGGTGATCTGTTTCTAGCCATACCGGGTATCAAGGTCGATGGCCGTGCACATATTGCCGACGCGCTCAAGCGTGGCGCTGCGGCTGTGGCGTACGAAGTCGAAGGCTCGACCGTTCTGCCGATCACCGACGTGCCGCTGATCCCGGTCAAGGGGCTCGCCGCGCAGTTGTCCGATATTGCCGGCCGCTTCTACGGCGACCCGAGTCGCAGTCTGAATCTGGTAGGTGTTACCGGCACCAACGGCAAGACCAGCGTCACCCAACTGGTTGCACAGGCGCTTGATGCACTGGGTCAGCATTGCGGCATTGTCGGCACACTGGGCACAGGCTTCTACGGCGCATTGCAAAGCGGCCGTCATACCACGCCTGACCCGATTGCCGTTCAGGCGACGCTGACCGATCTGAAAAAGGCCGGGGCGCGTGCAGTGGCGATGGAAGTTTCGTCTCACGGGCTGGATCAAGGGCGGGCGACGGCGCTGGCGTTTGATGTGGCGGTGCTCACCAATCTGTCCCGTGATCACCTGGATTATCACGGCACCATGGAAGCGTACGCTGCCGCCAAGGCCAAGCTGTTTGCATGGTCCAACCTGAAATGCCGGGTAATCAACCTGGATGATGCTTTCGGTCGTGAACTGGCCGGTATCAAGCAAGAGTCGCGGTTGATCACCTACAGCCAGCTGGACAGCTCGGCCTACCTGTATTGCCGCGATGCGAAATTCGATGACGATGGCGTGCGCGCTACGCTGGTCACGCCTCAGGGCGAGCATTTCCTGCGCAGCAGCCTGCTGGGTCGCTTCAACCTGAGCAACGTGCTGGCTGCGGTCGGTGCTTTGCTGGGCCTGGATTACGCGCTGGACGAAATTCTCAAGGTGCTGCCGAAACTAGAAGGTCCGGTCGGGCGCATGCAGCGTCTGGGTGGTGCCGACAAGCCGCTGGTGGTTGTCGATTACGCGCATACTCCGGATGCGCTGGAAAAAGTCCTCGAAGCACTGCGCCCGCACGCCAAAGGCCGCCTGTTGTGCCTGTTCGGCTGCGGTGGTGATCGTGATCGCGGCAAGCGTCCGCTGATGGCTGAAGTGGTCGAACGCCTGGCAGACGGTGCGTGGGTCACCGACGACAACCCGCGCTCCGAATCGCCAGCCAGCATTTTTGACGATATTCGCCCTGGCTTCACTGCTGTCGACAAGGTGCGCTTCATCGAAGGTCGCGGCCAGGCCATTGCCGAGCTGATTGCCAGCGCCAGTGCCGATGATGTCGTGGTGCTGGCTGGTAAAGGGCACGAGGACTATCAGGAAGTCGACGGTCAGCGCCATCCGTTCTCTGACCTGCAAGAAGCTTCCAAGGCGCTTGCTGCATGGGGGCCTGCGAATGATTAAGCCAATGACATTCAGCGAACTGGTCGTGCCACTTGACGCCCGTCTGGTCGCTGGCGACTGCAGCTTTGACGGCGTGAGCACTGACAGCCGTGGCATCGAGCCGGGCCAGCTGTTTGTGGCCCTGACCGGACCGCGCTTCGACGGCCATGAGTTCCTTGAGCAGGTGGCTGCCAAAGGTGCGGTAGGTGCTCTGGTCGAGCGCGAAGTGCAGGGCGCAAGCCTGCCGCAACTGGTCGTGCTCGATACCCGCAAGGCGCTCGCGCAACTTGGCGCAATGAACCGCAATGCGTTCATCGACAAGCCGGTTGCAGCGATGACCGGTTCCAGCGGCAAGACCACGGTCAAGGAAATGCTCGCGAGCATTCTGCGTACGCGCGGCCCTGTGCTGGCCACTCGTGGCAATCTGAACAACGAGCTGGGCGTGCCATTGACGTTACTGGAGCTGGCTCCCGAGCACAGTGCGGCGGTCATCGAGCTGGGCGCATCGCGGGTGGGCGAAATTGCCTTTACCGTGAGCCTGACCAAGCCACACGTTGCCATCATTACCAACGCCGGAACCGCCCATGTCGGCGAGTTTGGCGGGCCGGACAAAATTGTCGAAGCCAAGGGCGAGATTCTGGAAGGTCTTGATGCCAGCGGCACTGCGGTGCTGAATCTGGAAGACAAGGCGTTCCCTGTCTGGCGCAAGCGTGCCGGCAATCGCAACATTCTGACCTTCGCACTGGCTGACCCTGCGGCGGATCTGCACGCCAGTGAACTCAGTCGTGATGCCCGCGGCTGCCCGGGCTTCACCATGAACAGCCCGCTCGGCGTCGCCCAGGTTCAGTTGAATCTGTTGGGCGCGCACAACGTGGCCAACGCTTTGGCAGCTGCGGCTGCAGCCTGCGCTCTGGGCGTGACGCTGGAAGGTATTGTTGCGGGCCTGAACAACGTGCAGCCGGTCAAGGGCCGTGCGGTTGCGCAAATCGCCAGCAACGGCACGCGCGTCATTGATGACACCTACAACGCCAACCCTGCCTCGATCAACGCGGCCGTCGACATCCTTACCGGTTTTACCGGTCGTACCGTGCTGGTGCTGGGCGATATTGGCGAGCTGGGCGAGTGGGCCGAACAAGGCCATCGCGACGTAGGGGCCTATGCCGCTGGCAAGGTCTCGGCGCTGTATGCCGTCGGCCCGTTGATGACTCATGCCGTCAGCGCCTTTGGTGAACATGCTTACCACTTTGCCAGTCAGGCAGAGCTGATCGCGGCGCTGGGCGCCGAGCAGGACCCTAATACCACTTTATTGATCAAGGGCTCGCGTAGCGCTGCGATGGAAAACGTCGTGGCTGCCTTGTGCGGTTCTAGCCTGGAGAAACATTAATGCTGCTGCTGTTGGCCGAGTTTTTACAACAGTTCTACAAAGGCTTCGCGGTCTTTCAGTACCTGTCCTTGCGCGGGATCCTTGGCGTGCTCACTGCACTGACACTGTCGCTGTGCCTGGGGCCGTGGATGATCCGCACCTTGCAGATGCGCCAGATCGGCCAGTCGGTCCGCAACGACGGTCCGCAGTCGCACTTGTCCAAATCGGGTACGCCGACCATGGGCGGCGCGCTGATCCTCTCGTCCATCGGTATCAGTACGCTGTTGTGGGCTGACCTGAGCAATCGTTACGTTTGGGTTGTGTTGCTGGTGACACTGCTGTTCGGGGCCATCGGCTGGGTCGATGACTACCGCAAAGTGATCGAAAAGAACTCGCGTGGCCTGCCGAGCCGCTGGAAGTATTTCTGGCAGTCGGTATTCGGCCTCTGTGCAGCGATCTTCCTTTATACGACTGCACCGTCGGCTACCGAAACCACGCTGATCGTGCCGATGCTCAAGGATGTGCGCATCCCGTTGGGTATCGGTTTCATCGTGCTGACCTATTTCGTGATCGTCGGCTCCAGCAACGCAGTCAACCTGACTGACGGCCTGGACGGTCTGGCAATCATGCCGACGGTGATGGTGGGCGGTGCGCTGGGCATCTTCTGCTACCTGTCGGGTAACGTGAAGTTTGCTGAATACCTGCTGATTCCCTACGTACCGGGGGCCGGCGAGCTGATTGTCTTCTCTGGTGCGCTGATTGGTGCGGGGCTCGGGTTTCTCTGGTTCAACACCTATCCGGCGCAGGTATTCATGGGCGACGTCGGTGCGCTGGCGCTGGGCGCTGCACTGGGCACCATGGCCGTGATCGTGCGTCAGGAAATTGTCCTGTTCATCATGGGCGGCGTGTTCGTGATGGAAACCCTTTCAGTGGTCATTCAGGTTGCGTCTTTCAAACTCACCGGTCGCCGCGTGTTCCGCATGGCGCCGATTCACCACCACTTTGAACTCAAAGGCTGGCCCGAGCCACGCGTGATCGTCCGTTTCTGGATCATCACCGTGATTCTGGTGCTCATTGGCCTTGCCACACTGAAACTGAGGTAGAACGAGTGTCCCTGATCGTCTCCGACCGCTTCCGCATTGTTGTGGGGCTTGGCAAAAGTGGCATGTCCCTGGTTCGCTTCCTGGCGAACCGGGGCGTGTCCTTTGCCGTGGCCGACACGCGGGAGAATCCTCCTGAGCTGGCGACCTTGCGTCGTGACTATCCGCAGGTGGAAGTGCGTTGTGGCGAGCTGGACGTGGATTTCCTCTGCCGTGCCGACGAGTTGTATGTCAGCCCCGGTCTGGCGCTGGCCACACCGGCCCTGCAGCAGGCGCACGCGCGTGGCGTCAAGCTGTCCGGCGACATCGAGCTGTTCGCGCGTTACGCGAAGGCGCCGGTCATTGCCATCACCGGTTCGAATGCGAAAAGCACGGTGACAACGCTGGTGGGTGAAATGGCCGTCGCTGCAGGCAAACGCGTTGCGGTCGGGGGCAACCTCGGTACTCCGGCGCTGGACCTGCTCAGCGACGATGTCGAACTTTACGTAATGGAGCTGTCCAGCTTTCAGCTCGAAACCACCGACCAGCTCAATGCTGAAGTGGCAACCGTGCTGAACATCAGCGAAGACCATATGGACCGCTACAGCGGCCTGCCGGCTTACCACCTGGCCAAGCACCGGATTTTCCGTGGCGCGCGGCAAGTGGTGGTCAATCGTCAGGATGCCCTGTCCCGTCCGCTGATTGGTGAAGGCCTGCCTTGCTGGACGTTCGGTCTCAACAAGCCTGATTTCCACGGCTTTGGTCTGCGTGAAGAAAACGGCGAAAAATACCTGGCGTTCCAGTTCGAAAACCTGATGCCGGTACGTGAGCTGAAAGTTCGTGGTGCTCACAATCAGGCCAACGCCCTTGCTGCATTGGCGCTTGGGCATGCGGTTGGCCTGCCGTTCGATGCGATGCTTGCAAGCCTGCGCGAATTCACCGGCCTGGAGCATCGCTGCCAGTGGCTGCGTGAGCATGACGGCGTTCATTACTACAACGACTCCAAGGCCACCAACGTCGGTGCCGCACTGGCTGCCATCGAAGGTCTGGGTTCGGATATCGACGGCAAGCTGGTACTGATCGCTGGTGGCGATGGCAAAGGCGCTGACTTCAGCGCATTGCGTGCGCCAGTCGCTGAGCATTGCCGCGCTGCGGTGTTACTGGGCCGCGACGCCGAGCTGATTGCCCAGGCATTGGGTGATGCCGTTCCTCTGGTGCGTGTCGACACCGTCCAGGCTGCTGTCGAGCACAGTGCAAAGCTGGCGCAGCGGGGCGATGCGGTATTGCTTTCGCCTGCATGCGCCAGCCTGGACATGTTCAAGAATTATGAAGAGCGCGGACGTGTGTTCGCGCAGGCAGTGGAGTGCTTGTCATGATCTTCGGTGTGATCAAGCCTTATCCATCGCCACTGATCAGCGGGCGCGGCATTGACCTCGACTTCCCGATGCTGGTCGGCTGCCTGGCATTGCTGGGCCTTGGGCTGGTAATGATTACTTCCGCCTCGTCGGAAGTTGCTGCAGTTCAGTCGGGCAACACGCTGTACATGATGACCCGCCACTTGGTTTATCTGTTGATCGGCCTGGGTGCTTGTGGCGTGACCATGATGATCCCGGTCGCCACCTGGCAACGTCTGGGCTGGATGATGCTGCTCGGCGCGTTCGGCTTGTTGCTGCTGGTACTGGTGCCAGGAATCGGGCGCGAGGTGAACGGTTCGATGCGCTGGATCGGCTTCGGCGCATTCAACGTGCAGCCGTCGGAAATCGCCAAGGTGTTTGTGGTGATCTTTCTTGCGGGCTATCTGATTCGTCAGCAGCAGGAAGTTCGTGAAAGCTGGATGGGCTTTTTCAAGCCGTTCATTGTGCTTTTGCCGATGGCAGGTCTGCTGCTCATGGAGCCTGACTTCGGTGCGACTGTAGTAATGATGGGCTCAGCCGCAGCCATGCTGTTTCTCGGCGGTGTCGGCCTGTTCCGTTTCTCGCTGATGGTGGTTCTGGCTGTGGCGTCGGTCGTTGTTCTGGTCCAGGCCCAGCCCTACCGGATGGCGCGTCTGACCAACTTTACCGACCCGTGGGCTGACCAGTTCGGTTCCGGTTATCAATTGACCCAGGCGCTGATCGCCTTCGGTCGTGGCGAGTGGTTCGGCGTCGGGCTGGGCAACAGCGTGCAGAAGCAGTTCTATTTGCCGGAAGCGCACACCGACTTCGTGTTCTCGGTACTTGCAGAAGAGCTGGGCGTGGTGGGTTCGCTGATCACCGTCGCACTGTTTCTGTTTGTCAGTATTCGCGGTATGTACATCGGCATGTGGGCCGAGCGCGCCAAGCAGTTCTTCGGTGCCTACGTGGCCTACGGTCTGTCGTTCCTGTGGATCGGTCAGTTCCTGATCAACATCGGTGTGAACGTTGGTCTGCTGCCGACCAAAGGTCTGACTCTGCCATTCCTCAGCTACGGCGGCAGCTCGCTGGTGATCTGCTGCGCGAGTCTTGGCTTGCTGCTGCGCATCGAGTGGGAATCGCGCAACAACATGGGCAGTGAAGAAGCCGAGTTCAAGGAAAGCGACTTCGCCGAGGAGACGCCCCATGGACGCTAATGTGCTGATCATGGCTGGCGGCACCGGCGGGCATGTATTCCCGGCGCTGGCTTGTGCACGCGAGTTTCAGGCTCGCGGCTACAAGGTCCACTGGCTGGGCACGCCACGCGGAATCGAAAACGAACTGGTCCCGCAGGCCGGTTTGACGCTGCACCTGATCAATGTCACCGGGCTGCGTGGCAAAGGCCGGCTGTCGCTGCTCAAGGCGCCGTTCATGTTGCTCAAGGCCCTGATGCAGGCGCGCAAGGTTGTCCGTCAGGTGAAGCCGGTCTGCGTGGTTGGCTTCGGTGGCTATGTCACCGGCCCTGGTGGTCTGGCGGCGAAGCTGGCAGGCGTACCGTTGATCATTCACGAGCAGAACGCCGTTGCCGGTACAGCCAATCGCAGCCTGGCGTCGTTCGCCAGCCGCGTGTGCGAGGCGTTCCCGAACACCTTTGCGGCCTCGTCCAAACGCCGCACCACCGGCAACCCGGTGCGTGTCGAGCTGTTTCTGGAAACACCGCGTCAGGCGCTGGCCGGACGCAAGGCGCGTCTGTTGGTGCTGGGCGGCAGTCTGGGCGCAGAGCCATTGAACAAATTGTTGCCCGAGGCGCTGGCCCGGTTGCCTCAGGACATCCAGCCCGAAGTGTTTCATCAGTCGGGCAAGAATCACGACGCAGTCACCGCCGAGCGTTATCGCAACGTGGGCGTCGAGGCGCAGGTTGCGCCATTCATCCAGAACATGGCCCAAGCCTATAGCTGGGCCGATCTGGTGGTCTGCCGCGCAGGCGCATTGACCATCAGCGAACTGGCCGCCGCAGGTCTGCCGTCGTTGCTGATACCGCTGCCCCACGCGATTGATGACCATCAGTCACGTAACGCTGACTATCTGGCTCGCGAAGGCGCAGCCTTCGTCATGCCGCAAGCGACAACTGGCGCCGCCGAGATGGCAGCACGCCTGAAAGAGGTTTTGATGCAACCCGAACAATTGAACAGCATGGCCCGCACAGCACGTAGCCTGGCCAAGCCTGATGCAACCAACACCGTCGTCAACGTCTGCGTGGAGGTGGCTCATGGTTGAGAATCAACGCGCCATGCCGCAACCTGAAATGCGCCGTATCCGTCGCATCCACTTCGTCGGTATCGGCGGCGTCGGCATGTGCGGGATTGCCGAAGTGTTGTTGAACCTGGGCTACGAAGTCTCGGGCTCCGACCTCAAAGGCTCGGCCGTGACCGAGCGTCTGGAATCGTTCGGCGCGCAGATCTTTGTTGGCCATCGCGCCGAGAACACCGTGGGTGCCGACGTACTGGTGGTGTCCAGCGCTGTGAATACTTCCAACCCGGAAGTCGCCACCGCGCTGGAACGCCGTATTCCAGTCGTGCCCCGTGCCGAGATGCTCGCCGAACTGATGCGCTATCGCCACGGCATCGCTGTCGCCGGTACGCACGGCAAGACCACCACCACCAGCCTGATCGCTTCGGTGTTCGCTGCTGGTGGCCTGGACCCGACCTTTGTGATTGGTGGCCGTTTGAACGCCGCGGGCACCAACGCCCAGCTGGGCACCAGCCGTTACCTGATCGCTGAAGCCGATGAAAGCGATGCCAGCTTCCTGCACCTTCAGCCCCTGGTTGCGGTAGTCACCAATATCGACGCCGATCACATGGCGACCTACGAAGGCGACTTCAATAAACTGAAGAAGACCTTTGTCGAGTTCCTGCATAACCTGCCGTTCTATGGCCTGGCGGTCATGTGCATCGACGATCCGGTAGTGCGTGAAATTCTCCCGCAGGTCAAGCGCCCGACGCTGACCTACGGCTTCAGCGAGTCTGCCGACATACGTGCAATCAACGTGCGTCAGGACGGCATGCTGACATTCTTTACCGTACTGCGCCGCGACCGCGAGCCGCTGGATGTGTCGGTGAACATGCCCGGCAATCACAACGTACTCAACTCGCTGGCGACCATCGCTATTGCCACCGACGAAGGTGTCAGCGATGAGGCGATCGTGCAGGGCCTTTCGGGGTTCCAGGGCGTCGGTCGTCGCTTCCAGGTGTACGGCGAGCTGCCGGTCGAAGGCGGTAACGTGATGCTGGTCGATGACTACGGTCACCATCCGCGCGAAGTGGCTGCTGTGATCAGCGCCGTACGGGGTGGCTGGCCGGATCGTCGGCTGGTGATGGTCTACCAGCCGCACCGCTTCAGCCGCACCCGTGACTTGTACGACGATTTCGTACAGGTTCTGGCGGACGCCAATGTGTTGCTGCTGATGGAAGTCTACCCGGCGGGTGAAGAACCGATTCCCGGCGCCGACAGCCGCAACCTGTGCCACAGCATTCGTCAGCGCGGTCAGCTGGACCCTATCTACATCGAGCGCGGCGTCGAGCTGGCGCCGCTGGTCAAGCCGCTGCTGCGCGCTGGCGACATTCTGCTGTGCCAGGGCGCTGGCGACATCGGCGGTCTTGCGCCACAACTGCTGAAAAGCCCGCTGTTCGCTGGCGCTAAAGTGGCCCCCACCGAAGGGAAGCTGAAATGACAGCCGTCGCCCAGTCTTCCCTGCGCTCGACGCTCGAGCCGAAAAGCTTCGGCCGTGTCGCCGTGCTCTTCGGTGGCAAGAGTGCTGAAAGGGCAGTTTCCCTGAACTCCGGTAATGCGGTGCTCAAGGCGTTGCTCGATGCTGGCGTGGACGCGTTCGGCATCGATGTGGGCGATGACTTCCTGCAGCGACTGGTCAGCGAAAAGATCGACCGTGCCTTCATTGTTCTGCACGGGCGAGGCGGCGAAGACGGCACTATGCAAGGCCTGCTGGAATGCCTGGAAATCCCCTATACCGGCAGTGGTGTACTGGCTTCCGCGCTGGCGATGGACAAGTTGCGCACCAAGCAGGTCTGGCAGAGTCTCGGCCTTGCGACGCCCTTGCATGCCGTTCTTGAAAACGAGAGCGATTGTATTTGCGCAGCGACGGAACTGGGCTTCCCTTTGATCGTCAAACCGGCCCATGAAGGTTCAAGTATCGGTATGGCAAAGGTGAACAGCGTCGATGAATTGATCGCCGCCTGGAAAGCCGCCAGTACCTACGATTCGCAAGTATTAGTCGAACAGTGGATTCAGGGACCTGAGTTTACTGTGGCGTCTCTGCGTGGCCAGGTGTTGCCTCCCATTGGCCTGGGCACTCCTCACAGTTTTTATGATTACGATGCCAAGTACCTGGCTTCCGATACTCAGTACCGGATCCCTTGCGGGCTTGGCGATGCGCAGGAACAGGAACTCAAACAACTTGCAGCACGCGCTTGCGACGCCATCGGCATCGCAGGGTGGGCGCGCACGGATGTTATGCAGGACGCACAAGGTAAGTTCTGGTTACTTGAAGTCAACACCGTGCCCGGCATGACCGATCACAGTCTGGTGCCTATGGCTGCGCGTGCTGCAGGTCTGGATTTTCAACAACTGGTGTTGGCGATTCTGGCCGACAGTGTTCAGGCGAGAGGGTAAGGCATGTACGGCGCGTCGGCACGTCCTCAGCCACCTGCACCCGGCCGCAACAAGCCGGTGCCGCGTGGCGCCAGCCGAATGGTGGCCAAGGAGCCTCTGTCGGCGCGCCTGCCCAAGGCCAACTTCAGTGTTCTGAAGCGTCTGCTCTGGCCTGTGTTGCTGGTGGTTCTGGGCTTCGGCACTTATGAGGCAGCGCAACGCCTGCTGCCGTACGCCGACCGTCCGATTACCCGCATCAATGTGCAGGGCGATTTGAGTTACATCAGCCAGCAGGCTGTGCAGCAGCGGATTGCGCCTTATGTGGCGTCGAGCTTTTTCAAGATTGATCTGACCGGCATGCGCACCGAGCTTGAGCAGATGCCCTGGATCGCCCACGCCGAAGTTCGTCGTGTATGGCCGGATCAGGTCGTGATTCGTCTTGAAGAGCAGTTGCCGGTTGCCCGTTGGGGTGATGAAGCGCTGTTGAACAACCAGGGACAGGCTTTCACGCCGCGTGAACTGTCCAATTACGAACATCTTCCCCAGTTGTTCGGCCCGCAGCGGGCCCAGCAACAGGTGATGCAGCAGTATCAGGTGTTGAGTCAGATGTTGCGCCCGCTGGGCTTCTCCATCGTGCGCCTGGAGCTGCGCGAGCGCGGCAGCTGGTTCCTGACAACAGGCGCCGGTAGTGCTGGCCCGGGTATCGAATTGTTGCTTGGACGCGACCACCTCGTCGAAAAAATGCGCCGTTTCATCGCGATTTACGACAAAACGCTGAAAGAACAAATCACGAATATCGCGCGCGTTGACTTGCGTTACTCCAACGGCCTAGCGGTCGGTTGGCGCGAACAGGCAGCGGCAACGACGGATAAACCCGCTGTCGCGAAGAATTGATAAGAGGCAGGACCATGGCAAACGTGCAAAGCGGCAAAATGATCGTCGGGCTGGATATCGGTACCTCCAAGGTGGTGGCACTGGTAGGCGAAGTCGCGGCCGATGGCTCGCTGGAAATCGTGGGTATCGGTACCCATCCCTCCCGCGGCCTGAAGAAAGGCGTGGTAGTGAATATCGAGTCGACCGTGCAGTCGATCCAGCGCGCAATCGAAGAAGCGCAGCTGATGGCGGGTTGCCGTATTCACTCGGCATTTGTCGGCGTTGCAGGTAGCCATATTCGCAGCCTGAACTCGCACGGCATCGTGGCGATTCGTGATCGCGAAGTCAGTTCTGCGGACCTGGAGCGTGTGCTCGATGCTGCTCAGGCGGTGGCCATTCCTGCCGACCAGCGCGTGCTGCACACCCTTCCTCAGGATTACGTGATCGATAACCAGGAAGGCGTGCGTGAGCCTTTGGGCATGTCCGGTGTACGTCTGGAAGCCAAGGTTCACGTCGTGACCTGTGCAGTGAACGCCGCGCAGAACATCGAGAAGTGCGTGCGTCGCTGCGGTCTGGAAGTTGACGACATCATTCTTGAACAACTGGCGTCGGCGTATTCCGTACTTACCGATGACGAGAAAGAGCTGGGCGTGTGCCTGGTGGATATCGGTGGCGGTACGACCGACATCGCGATCTTCACCGAAGGCGCCATTCGTCACACGGCGGTTATCCCGATTGCGGGCGATCAGGTCACCAACGACATCGCCATGGCGTTGCGTACCCCGACCCAGTACGCCGAAGAAATCAAGATTCGCTACGCCTGCGCCCTGGCCAAACTGGCCGGTGCCGGTGAAACCATCAAAGTACCGAGTGTGGGCGACCGTCCACCTCGCGAGCTGTCGCGTCAGGCCCTGGCCGAAGTGGTAGAGCCTCGTTACGACGAGCTGTTCACCCTGATCCAGGCCGAGTTGCGCCGCAGCGGTTACGAAGACCTGATCCCGGCCGGCATCGTGCTGACCGGGGGCACAGCGAAAATGGAAGGTGCGGTCGAACTGGCCGAGGAAATCTTCCACATGCCGGTGCGCCTTGGCGTGCCGCACAGCGTCAAAGGGCTCGCTGATGTCGTGCGCAACCCGATCTACTCGACTGGCGTAGGCCTGTTGATGTACGGGCTGCAAAAGCAGTCGGACGGCATTTCGCTGTCCGGGATGGTCGGCAACAGCAGTTACAGCGACGAAACCAAGGCACCGGTGCTTGAGCGTATCAAGCGTTGGGTGCAGGGCAATTTTTAAGTTTCAACGTTTAAAAGTTTCACAGCTTCAGATTCAGGGCTTCAAAAGCAATATCGGCAGGCAGTAGGCAAAACTAACTAGAAAGCGGAAGGAGAGAGAAATGTTCGAACTCGTAGACAACGTCCCGCAAAGCCCGGTTATCAAAGTTATCGGTGTAGGCGGTGGTGGCGGAAACGCTGTCAATCACATGGTCAAGAGCAACATCGAAGGCGTGGAATTCATCTGCGCCAACACAGATGCTCAAGCGCTGAAAAACATTGGCGCGCGGACCATTCTGCAACTGGGCACCGGCGTGACCAAAGGCCTTGGCGCTGGCGCCAACCCTGAAGTCGGTCGTCAGGCCGCACTGGAAGATCGTGAGCGCATTGCAGAAGTTCTGCAGGGCACCAACATGGTTTTCATCACCACTGGCATGGGCGGCGGTACCGGTACCGGTGCAGCACCGATCATTGCTGAAGTGGCCAAGGAAATGGGCATTCTGACGGTCGCAGTCGTGACCCGTCCGTTCCCGTTCGAAGGTCGCAAGCGTATGCAGATCGCCGATGAAGGCATCCGCATGCTGTCCGAAAGCGTCGACTCGTTGATCACCATCCCCAACGAGAAGCTGCTGACCATCCTGGGTAAAGACGCCAGCCTGCTGTCGGCTTTCGCCAAGGCTGACGATGTACTGGCTGGTGCCGTTCGCGGTATCTCCGACATCATCAAGCGTCCGGGCATGATCAACGTCGACTTCGCCGACGTCCGTACCGTGATGAGCGAAATGGGCATGGCGATGATGGGTACTGGCTGCGCCAGCGGTCCTAACCGGGCACGTGAAGCCACCGAAGCGGCCATCCGCAACCCGTTGCTCGAAGACGTCAACCTGCAGGGCGCTCGCGGCATCCTGGTCAACATCACTGCCGGTCCTGACCTGTCGCTGGGTGAGTACTCGGACGTGGGTAGCATCATCGAAGCGTTCGCTTCCGAGCACGCTATGGTCAAGGTCGGTACGGTTATCGATCCGGACATGCGTGACGAGTTGCACGTGACTGTGGTTGCCACCGGCCTGGGCGCGAAAATCGAGAAGCCGGTCAAGGTCATCGACAACACGCTGCAGACCACCCAGCAGGCTCCTGCCCAGCAGGCGTCGCGTCAGGAAGCACCGTCGGTCAACTACCGCGATCTGGACCGTCCTACCGTGATGCGCAATCAGGCACACGCAGGCGCTACCGCAGCGGCGAAGATGAACCCTAACGATGATCTGGATTACCTGGATATCCCGGCTTTCCTGCGTCGTCAGGCCGATTGATGAAATGTATCAGGGGTATTAGGGTGATTGGTGTTCAGCAAAGGCATGGTCTGCTATCATCGCCAGCCTTTGTTGATACCAGTTCGCAACTTGCGCTGAAGCGGCCCATGCCATGATTAAACAACGCACCCTGAAAAATATTATCCGTGCCACAGGTGTAGGCCTGCACTCCGGGGAGAAGGTTTACCTGACCCTCAAGCCCGCACCTGTGAATACCGGCATTGTGTTTTGCCGAGCTGACCTTGACCCCGTCGTGCAGATCCCTGCGCGTGCGGAAAACGTCGGCGACACCACTCTGTCGACCACTCTGGTCAATGGTGATGTCAAAGTTGACACGGTAGAACACCTGCTCTCGGCCATGGCTGGCCTTGGCATCGATAACGCCTACGTCGAGCTCTCTGCCTCCGAAGTTCCTATCATGGACGGCAGCGCAGGCCCTTTCGTATTCCTGATTCAATCGGCTGGCCTGGAAGAACAGGACGCGCCGAAGAAATTCATCCGCATCCTGCGTGAAGTCACAGTGGAGGAGGGCGGTAAACGCGCTACTTTCGTGCCTTTCGAAGGGTTCAAGGTCAGTTTCGAGATCGATTTCGATCACCCCGTCTTCCGTGATCGCACCCAGAGTGCAAGCGTGGACTTTTCCAGCACTTCCTTCGTGAAGGAAGTCAGCCGTGCCCGGACCTTCGGGTTCATGAGTGACATCGAGTACCTGCGCAAGCACAACCTCGCACTCGGCGGCAGTGTGGAAAACGCCATCGTGGTCGACAAGGACGGCGTACTGAACGAAGACGGCCTGCGTTACGAGGACGAATTCGTCAAACACAAAATCCTCGACGCCATCGGTGACCTTTACCTGCTGGGCAATAGCCTGATTGGTGAGTTCCGGGGCTTCAAATCGGGGCATGCACTGAACAATCGTCTCCTGCGCACGTTGATCGAGCAGAAAGACGCCTGGGAAGTGGTGACTTTCGAGGATGCCAGTACGGCACCTATTTCCTACATGCGCCCTGTCGCGGCTGTGTAGGCAAGCTTTACTCTCTTTCCTTTTGTTCTTTAAAGGCTGCCCTCGGGTGGCCTTTTTTTATTGGCTTCATTGGGAAAGTCAGTTGCGCAGAGGATCTGGCGAAAATCACTCAGACGCTATTTCTTGTCCTTGGCATGGCTGGCCAGCCGCTCAAGTGCGGCCCGCAGCTTGGGATCAGTGATGCCCTCGGCGGTGGCCTGAATGTTCTCGGCGGCAATCGAAGACAGGTCGATGGTGTGCGTGGCCGCCCCGCGCGGGGCTTCAGGTGGCTGCACCTTGAAGACAATGCGCGTCAGGTTGATGAATTCGTCGAAGGCCATCAGTTGCCGGTGCAGGCGCTTCTGCTGATAGCGCAGGCGCGTGGCCCAGTGACCATCCGTCACGATCAGCAACAAGGTGCCTTCGCGCCACGAGGCCACACGACAATGCTCGCGCGCGGCTGGTTGCAGCTGACTTTCGAGCAGGCGCTGCAAATGGCTAAGGCGTTCGGCGTGGCGAAATATAGCCTTCAAGGGCTTGGCTTCACGCAGCAGAACCGCGGGCGGGCGGGCGTTCAGAGGACGAAAGGCCATGGTGGAGTGCCTGGTAACAAGATGAACATCTTAACAGAAAGCGTTCTAACGGCTGCTTTTCAGGGCATTTCCGTGCTTTCATATGCAAATCAATGAGTAACTTCCCCGGATTATGGGTTGAAGTGCTTGAAATTGGCCCCATTGTAAACCTGCCCCGTAACAGCGCTGTGCCAGCATCGTGGAATAACGCCACTTTCCTCACCATCGTTTCCGGGTAGAATGCTCGTTCGCATGCGGCCATCTGGGCTGCACGGGCGACTCACGGGGCCGCCCTCCATTCCTATGTGTGGAAGATCCTGTCGATATGTTTGCGCCTTTGTTGAAAAAACTTTTTGGAAGCAAGAACGAGCGTGAAGTAAAACGCATGCTCAAGACGGTACAGATCGTCAATGCCTTCGAAGAGCAAATGGTGGCCCTTTCGGACGAGCAATTGCGCGCCAAGACCGAAGAGTTCAAGGCCCGCATAGCCAAAGGCGAGACCCTGGATCAATTGCTGCCTGAAGCCTTTGCTGTCGCTCGTGAAGCGGGCAAACGCGTCATGGGCATGCGCCACTTCGACGTTCAGTTGATCGGCGGCATGACCCTGCACGAAGGTCAGATCGCGGAAATGCGTACCGGTGAAGGTAAAACCCTGGTCGGTACGTTGGCTGTGTACCTCAATGCGCTGTCCGGCAAGGGTGTTCACGTAGTCACCGTGAACGACTACCTCGCTCGCCGCGATGCCAACTGGATGCGTCCGTTGTACGAATTCCTCGGTCTGACCGTAGGCATCGTCACACCATTCCAGCCGCCGGAAGAAAAACGCGCTGCTTATGCTGCCGACATCACCTACGGCACCAATAACGAATACGGCTTCGATTACCTGCGCGACAACATGGCGTTCAGCATGGACGACAAGTTCCAGCGCGAACTCAATTTCGCCGTAATCGACGAAGTCGACTCGATTCTGATCGACGAAGCGCGTACGCCGCTGATCATCTCCGGTCAGGCCGAAGACAGCTCCAAGTTGTACACCGAAATCAACCGCCTGATCCCCAAGCTCGAGCAGCATATCGAGGAAGTGGAAGGCGAAGTCACCAAACCGGGCCACTTCACCGTTGACGAGAAAACCCGTCAGGTTGAGCTGAACGAAGCCGGTCACCAGTTCATCGAGGAAATGCTCACCGAAGTCGGCTTGCTGGCTGAAGGCGAGAGCCTGTACTCGGCGCACAACCTGGGCCTGCTGACTCACGTTTATGCGGGTCTGCGTGCGCACAAACTGTTCAACCGCAACGTCGAGTACATCGTTGCAGACGGCCAGGTTCTGCTGGTCGACGAGCATACCGGCCGTACCATGCCGGGCCGTCGCCTGTCCGAGGGCCTGCATCAGGCCATCGAAGCCAAGGAAAACCTGAACATTCAGGCCGAAAGCCAGACCCTGGCATCGACCACGTTCCAGAACTACTTCCGTCTGTACAACAAACTGTCAGGTATGACCGGTACGGCTGACACCGAAGCGTTCGAATTCCACCAGATCTACAACCTGGCCGTCATGGTCATCCCGCCGAACAAGCCGTTGGCGCGTAAAGACTTCAACGACCTCGTCTATCTGACGGCGGAAGAGAAGTACGCAGCCATCGTTACCGACATCAAGGCCTGCATTGCAGAGAACCGTCCGGTGCTGGTAGGTACGGCGACCATCGAAACCTCCGAACACATGTCCAACCTGCTCAAGCAGGAAGGCATTGATCACAAGGTTCTGAACGCCAAGTTCCACGAAAAAGAAGCAGAAATCATCGCGCAGGCCGGTCGTCCGGGTGCTTTGACCATTGCTACCAACATGGCGGGTCGCGGTACCGACATCCTGTTGGGCGGTAACTGGGAAGTAGAGGTCGCCAATCTGGAAGATCCGACCCCTGAGCAGATCGCACAGATCAAGGCTGACTGGCAGAAACGCCATCAGCAGGTGATCGAAGCGGGTGGCTTGCACGTTATTGCCTCCGAGCGCCACGAATCGCGCCGTATCGACAACCAGCTGCGTGGCCGTGCCGGCCGCCAGGGTGACACCGGTTCCAGCCGTTTCTACCTATCGCTCGAAGACAGCCTGATGCGTATCTTCGCCTCGGACCGCGTGAAGAATTTCATGAAGGCGCTGGGCATGCAGTCCGGTGAGGCTATCGAGCACCGCATGGTGACCAACGCCATCGAAAAAGCGCAGCGCAAAGTGGAAGGTCGTAACTTCGACATCCGCAAGCAGTTGCTCGAGTTCGATGACGTGGCCAACGAGCAGCGCAAAGTGATTTATCACATGCGTAACACGCTGCTGGCTGCCGAGAACATTGGTGAGACCATCGCTGACTTCCGTGAGGAAGTGCTCAACAATCTCATCAGTCAGCATATTCCGCCGCAATCCCTGCCGGAGCAGTGGAACGTTGCCGGTCTGGAAGCCGCGCTGAACACCGACTTTGCCGTCAAACTGCCCGTCCAGCAGTGGCTGGACGAAGACGACAACCTGCACGAAGACAGCCTGCGCGAAAAAATCATGGCGCAGTTGCTGGTGGCGTACAACGAGAAGGAAGACCAGGCCAGCGCCGAAGCCCTGCGTTCCTTCGAGAAGCAGATCCTCCTGCGCGTGCTGGACGACCTGTGGAAAGATCACCTGTCGACCATGGACCACCTGCGTCACGGTATCCACCTGCGCGGCTACGCTCAGAAGAACCCGAAGCAGGAATACAAGCGCGAGTCCTTCACGCTGTTCCAGGAACTGCTGGATTCGATCAAGCGCGACACCATCCGTGTGCTTTCGCATGTTCAGGTTCGTCGCGAAGATCCAGAGGAAGAAGAGGCGCGCCTGCGTCAGGAAGCCGAAGAACTGGCCAGCCGCATGCAGTTCGAACACGCTCCTGCGCCGGGCATCGACCAGCCGCTGCTGGATGAAGAGGGTGGCGAAGCGCCGGTAGCCGTCGCATCCGAGCCGGTCCGCAACGACCAGAAACTGGGTCGCAACGAGCTGTGCTGGTGTGGTTCGGGCAAGAAATTCAAACACTGTCACGGCCAGATCAACTAAGCCTTTGACTGTGTAATACCTGCGCCGCGACCGGCTTGCCCGTCGCGGCGTTTTTTCATTGATCGCCGTACCGATGCGGACGGCGCCATACTCCTTGAGGAGCACCCCGATGGCTGTTGGTCTTGGTCCTTTGCCTGCGTTGCACCCGGTTCCCGGTTTTGAACTTGGCATTTCTTCTGCCGGCATCAAACGCCCGGGGCGCAAGGATGTCGTGGTCATGCGCTGTGCCGAAGGCTCCAGCGTTGCCGGTGTATTCACCTTGAATGCGTTCTGCGCAGCGCCGGTCATTCTGGCCAAACAGCGTGTTCAGGGCACTGTGCGTTATTTGCTGACCAACACCGGCAATGCCAACGCAGGCACGGGCGAACCAGGTCTGGTTGCTGCGCGACGTACCTGCGAAAAGCTGGCGCAACTGACTGGCGTCGATGCATCAGCAGTGCTGCCTTACTCAACGGGCGTGATCGGCGAGCCGTTGCCTGTGGAAAAAATCGAAGGCGCGCTGCAAGCCGCGCTTGATGATCTGTCTGTGGATAACTGGGCCGCTGCGGCGACCGGCATCATGACCACCGACACCCTGCCCAAAGGCGCGAGCCGTCAGTTCACCCACGATGGCGTAACCATCACAGTAACCGGCATCAGCAAAGGCGCAGGCATGATTCGCCCGAACATGGCGACCATGCTTGGCTACATCGCCACCGACGCCAAAGTGTCGCAGAGCGTACTGCAGGACCTGATTCGCGATGGTGCCAACAAGTCCTTCAATCGCATCACTATCGATGGCGATACTTCGACCAACGATTGCTGCATGCTGATTGCCACCGGTCAGGCTGATCTGCCCGAGATCACCGAGGCCAAGGGCCCGTTGTTCGACGCGTTGAAGAAAGCCGTGTTCGACGTGTGCATGGATGTCGCTCAGGCCATCGTGCGTGATGGCGAAGGTGCGACCAAGTTCGTGACGGTAGAAGTCAACGGTGGCGGCAATCATCAGGAGTGCCTGGACGTCGGTTATGCCGTGGCCCACTCGCCGCTGATCAAGACCGCGCTGTTCGCCTCCGATCCGAACTGGGGACGTATTCTGGCGGCTGTCGGCCGCGCTGGCGTGCCGGACCTGGACGTGAGCAAGATCGACGTATTCCTGGGCGGCGTATGCATTGCCAGCCAGGGCTGCCGCGCCACGACCTACACCGAAGAGCAGGGCTCGGCGGTAATGGCCGAAGAAGAGATCACCATTCGTATCGAGCTGGGTCGCGGTGATTGCAGCGAAACCATCTGGACCACCGACCTTTCTCACGAATACGTGAAGATCAACGCGGAATATCGCACCTGATTCAATGCCCAGCGCGCGGGCATCCTGCCCTCGCGCCGGGCTCAATGGAGCTGAACCATGAGCCTGCATCTGATTATCGGCGACAAACGCTATTCCTCCTGGTCGCTGCGTCCCTGGCTGGTGCTGGAAATGACCGGTGCTGCGTTCACCGATCAAGTCATCCGCCTGAACCTGCCGGACACCCGCGAGAATATTCTCAAGTATTCGCCGACCGGCAAGGTGCCTGCGCTTCAGTGTGAGCACGGCACGATCATCGATTCGCTGGCGATCTGTGAATATCTGGTCGAGCGCTTCCCGGACGTCGAGCTGTGGCCGCGTGATATCGCTGCCCGTGCCCAGGCCCGTTCGGCGTGTGCGCAGATGCACAGCGGTTTCGTCAATCTGCGCTCGAACATGCCAATGGACCTGCGTCAGGATAAGGCGCTGGAAGTGATCACCGTCGATACCCAGAACGATATCGACCGTATCGTCGAGCTGTGGGCCGAATGTCGCGCTGCTGCTGCCGAAAGTGGTCCTTTTCTGTTTGGCAAGCCGAGCATTGCTGATGCGTTCTTCGCACCGGTGGCTATTCGTCTGCGCGGCTATCACGTCCAGTTGCCGGCAGAGGCACTGGCGTATATCGAAACCATCTACCAGTGGCCCGCCTTCAAGCGCTGGCAGCAGGCAGGCCTGCAGGAGTCCTGATCGTGAAACGAGTTCATGTGGCTGCCGCCGTCATTCGTGGCGCTGACGGCAGTGTATTGATTGCCCGACGTGCCGACACTCAGCATCAAGGTGGCCTCTGGGAGTTTCCCGGTGGCAAGGTCGAAGAGGGTGAGACCGTTCAGGCCGCGCTCGCACGTGAGCTTCAGGAAGAGTTGGGGATTCAGGTCACGGCAGCGCGTCCGTTGATCAAGGTCGGTCACGATTATGCGGACAAGCAGGTATTGCTGGATGTCTGGGAAGTCTCGGCATTTACCGGCGAGCCGCATGGTGCAGAAGGGCAGCCACTGGTCTGGGCGGCTCCGCGAGAGCTGCCTGACTACGACTTTCCGGCCGCCAACCAGCCGATTGTCGCTGCGGCACGTTTGCCCGGCGAGTATCTGATCACGCCTGACGGGCTGGACAATATCGAGCTGTTGCGCGGTATGCAGAAAGCCATCGCAGGCGGTATCAAGCTGGTCCAGTTGCGGGCGCCGGGTGGTTACGACCCCAAGTACCGTGACCTGGCCGTGGATGCGGCGGGTCTGTGTGCCGGCAAGGCGCAGCTCATGCTCAAAGGGCCTCTGGAGTGGCTGGGCGACTTTCCGTCCGCCGGTTGGCACCTGACGGCGGAGCAACTGCGCAAGTACGCCAGTCGTGGACGTCCGTTCCCTGAGAATCGCTGGCTGGCTGCTTCCTGCCATAACGCCGAAGAGCTGGCCCTGGCCGAACAGATGGGGGTGGATTTCGTCACACTGTCACCGGTTCAGCCCACCCTGACTCATCCCGATGCACAGCCGCTGGGTTGGGATCAGGCCATCCGATTGATAGCAGGTTTCAACAAGCCCGTCTTTCTGCTGGGCGGCGTAGGCCCTGCGCTGCGCCAACAGGCCTGGGAAAGCGGCGCACAGGGCGTGGCCGGGATCCGCGCGTTCTGGCCTGACGAGATCGTCTGAGTTGCTACAGAGGACGCAGAGCGTCCAGAACGGCATGCCGACGCGGAGCGTCGCACGATAGTCGAGATTATCGTTCCTCACGCTCCAGCGTCGGAATGCTCTGGGTGAAGCTCCGCATCGCGCAGCTATTTCGGCTTGATGTCAAACCGGCTTGGGCGCGGGCTGCCAGAGTATTTCCGCGATGCCCTGTCTTCTGGCGATCAACCGAGCTGCGACGAACAACAAATCCGACAGCCTGTTGATATACGCCAGCCCGGCGCCTTCCAGTGGCTCGACCGCGTTCAGATGCTGGCAACGGCGTTCGGCACTGCGCGCCAGGCTGCGGCAGATGTGCGCTTGAGCGATCAGCGAAGAGCCGCCTGGCAAGATGAAATTTTCCAGCGGCCCCAGCTCTTCATTCCACACATCGATTGCCGCTTCCAGCCGCTCGACCTCCGCGCCATTCAGGGCTTTGTAAGTCGGCATCGCCAGTTCGCCCCCCAGATCGAACAGTCGATGCTGGCAAGGCGCGAGCACCTCGATCACTTCGTTGAGGGCCGGCACGCTTCTGGCCTCATCGATCAGTCCGGCCAGCAACAGGCCGAGCTGGCTATTGAGCGTATCGACCTCACCAATGGCCTCGACGCGCGGGTGATCCTTGGACACCCGTCGACCGTCGCCCAGACCGGTCTCTCCGGCATCACCGGTGCGTGTGTAAATCTTCGACAAACGAAAGCCCATTGCTGCGATTCCTGATCAAGACTTGGAAATAACCTGCTGCTGAACGCTTACCTGATTGGCCACCAGCGGTAGACGCAGCGTAAAGCAGGTGCCTGTGCCGAGAGAGGAATGCACCTCCATCTGGCCTTTATGATTATTGGTAACAATGAAGTACGACACCGAAAGACCCAGCCCGGTGCCCTGGCCAATTTCCTTGGTGGTAAAGAACGGTTCGAAAGTACGCTTGCGGACGTTTTCGGACATGCCGATGCCGTTGTCCTCCACCTGAATTTCGGCCCAGGGCGGGTTGAGACGGGTACGCAGGATGATGCGTCCAGGCTCCTCGCTCTCCGGGCGCTGGTGAATGGCCTGGGCGGCGTTCTTCAGCAGGTTCAGCAGCACCTGCTCCAGTTCGTTGGCGATGCACGGTACCGGACCCAGTTCCGGGTCGAACTGACGGATGATGTGCTGGCCCTTGAAGTCGAAACCGACGGTAAGGTCAAAATCGTTGCTGGCAATTTCCACTGCCTGATCGATCAACGCCGGCAAGTCGCAGGCTGACAGCTGACGACTGCTCAAACGACTGAAATTGAGCATGTGGCTGACAATCTTTGCTGCCCTGGCACCTGCTTGCTGGATGCCATCGAGCAGTTTTGGTACTTCGCGGCTTTCCAGGTAATGATTGACCTGCGCCAGGTCTACACCATCGGCTTCGGCCTGCTCAATGTTCTTCGGCAGTTCCGGGGACAGACGCCGCCTGATGTTCTGCACGTTGTGCAGGATGGCGCCCAGCGGGTTGTTGATCTCGTGGGCCATGCCCGCGGCCAGACCGCCGACAGACAACATCTTCTCCGACTGCACCATCATTTCTTCCAGCGATATACGCTGGGTGATGTCATCGATACGGATCACCACGCCACGCCCGGCATCGCCGGTCAGCGGGTAGAACGTCAGCGCGTAGTGGCGCGACTCGTCGTTTTTGATCCAGGTCACGCGCTCGATCTTGGTCACGCTGTGGCGCTCGACGGTGTGCTTGATTTGCGGCAGAAAAGAGCGCATCGGTTCGAAGGCCAGAAAGATCGGCTGGTTCAACGCTTCGTCCAGCGTGGTTCCGGACAGCGCTGTCGCCTCCTGATTCCACTGGGTGACGTACAGCTGCTCGTCCAGCGCGATCATCGCCGAGGGCATCGAATCGATGATGCTGTTGAGGTAGTTCTGAAAGCCGGTGAGCTTCTTCTCGATCTTGCTGCGCACCTGAACTTCCAGTTCCAGTTTGCGGTTGGTGTGGCGGGTTTCCTCGGCCAGCCCCTGTGCTTGATCGTAAGCTTCCTGGGAGTCATCTCGAGCGCGCTTGAGTTGTTGCTCACGCGCTTCGATACGCGACAGCATGGTATTGAATGCCTCGGCCAGACTGCCGATTTCATCCTCGTTGCCTGGCTCTGCGCGCAGTGCGTAGTTTTCTTCGCGGGTGACCTGCCGCGACAGTTCTTCCAACTGATAAATGGGCTCTGTGATCAAGCGCCGGATCTGCCGGGCCACCACCAGCCACAGCAACACGCTGAACACCAGAATGCCCAGACTCGCGGTTAGCGTGCCGGTGTAGAACGCGGGAGGCAGCTCGCTGCTGGCAACCAGCAACATGTGCCCGGGCGGTTCGTCGCCTTTCGGTACGGTGATGACCTGAGTGCTGCGAAACTCGGTAAGCCGCCAGCTTTCGAGGTCCTTGTAGTGCCTGGGCAGTTGCAGGCCCTCGCCCTGTTGCATCTGCTCAAGTCGCTCTCCGTCGTTGTCGTATATGGCCGCTGCACGTAGCGGGCCGTAGCTTTTGAGTTCCCTGAGCAAGGCACGCGCATCGGCAGGCGAGTTCAAGGCGCGCTCGTTGAGATTGGCGCTGCTGATCAGACGGCCAATGGTCTGCAGGGCCTGCGGGGCCATCGCTTCCTGAGAGATGTAATAAGCCGCGCTGATGAAGGTCAGGTTCGCAACCAGCAGCACGGTGGTCATCAGTACCAGCAGGGCGGCCAGCAGTTTCTGACCTACCGGCAGGTTTTCCAGGCGTTGGCGCAAAGGCATTGGGAAGGTCGCAGTGACGTGTGATGCGAGCAGGGTAGCGCGCGCTAGTCAGTACGCAAACCCTTGTGTGCCAGATGGGCTGTCAGACGTGTCTGCAATTGCTGCAGGTGTGCTGCCGGACAGCGATGACGCACGGCTGCCGCACACGCGTAACCCAGCAGGTAGCTGATTTCGGTGCGTCGCCCGTGAAGCACGTCCTGATACATGGATGAGTAATTGGCTGCCGTTGCATGAATGACCCGCAGCACTTCAGTATGCAAGTCATGCGCTGCCGCTGGCTGGCCGCAGCGGCCCAGCAAATCGCTCAGCTCGGCGCACAGTGTAGCGACCTCGCAGGCGTGCTCGAGCAGGCCGCCATTGCGGCAGTCGTGCAGCACCGTCAGCGGGTTGATTGCACAGTTGAGCGCCAGCTTGCGCCACAGACGAGTCTGGATGTCCGGCGTCCATTCATGGGGAATTGCACTGTCGTGCAGGTCCTGCAGAAGTGCGGGTGCCGTCGGGTTCGATACATCGCCCAGCCAGGTGAAACCGTGGCCTGCGAACCTGACACGCCAGTCCGACTCCAGAAACGCGCCTTCGGTGCTGGAGGCGAACACGCAGCGGATATGGGGAGTTCCTGCAGCCACAGCGTCCTGACTGCCCAGGCCGTTCTGTAGCAGGATGATGTCTGCACGAGCCGCCAGACGCGGTGCCAACTGCGCAACAGCATGCTCAGCGTCGTAGGCCTTGCAGGCGACCAGCAGCCGCTCGATGGGTTGTTGATGTTCGGCGGTCTGTGCTTCGACCGAGTACGTATGGGCGATATCGTTTTCGACCAGTGTCACGCAACCGCCGCTGGCGTTATACGCCGCCAGCCGTTCAGCATTGCGAAGAATCAGCCGTACCGGCAGGCCTGCGCGCGCCAGTCGCGCCGCCCACAGAGTGCCCAGACTTCCCGCGCCGAGAACATGCCATGTCAGCGCCATCAGTGAGGCACGTTAAGGCGTTGAAGCGGTCTGCTGAAGGTGAAAACAAGGATGTGCATGAAAGGCTCACAGTGAATGCAGGAAAAGTCTCGTTATAATGAGCGTTCTTTCAAACCGTCAAGTCACGCGTGCCCGAATCGTGCGCACGCCGTTTATCTGGAGAACATACATGCCCTCGTTCGACGTAGTGTCCGAATTGGATAAACACGAAGTCACGAATGCCGTCGACAATGCCATCAAAGAGCTGGACCGTCGCTATGACCTCAAAGGCAAAGGCACTTTCGAGTTCAAGGAACTGACCGTCACGCTGACCGCAGAAGCAGACTTTCAGCTGGAGGCCATGATCGAAATCCTCAAGCTGGCGCTGGTCAAACGCAAGATCGACGCAAAATGCCTCGAGATCAAGGATGCCTACGCTTCCGGCAAATTGATGAAGCAGGAAGTCATCCTGCGTGAAGGCATCGACAAGGAGCTGGCGAAGAAAATCGTCGCTCACATCAAGGAAGCCAAACTCAAGGTCCAGGCCGCCATTCAGGGCGAGCAGGTGCGGGTTACCGGCAAGAAACGCGATGACCTGCAAGAAGCCATCGCAGCGCTGCGTGCCTACGATTCAGGCATGCCGTTGCAATTCAACAACTTCCGCGACTGATCATTGCATTGAAAGCCGGGGAACCCTGCGTTCCCCGGCCAGTCCGAATCGCCCTGAGCATTGAAATAACGGCAGGCCGCCGTGGTTTTGATCGCAGTTCGTGACGAGTAAGGAGATAACGATGGATTTAAACGCAGAAGTCGGTCATCTGTGGCAAGCGTCGCAGGCCTGGATTCCGATGATCATGGAGTACGGCAGCCGCTTGCTGCTGGCAGTCGTTACGCTGTGTGTGGGCTGGTGGCTGATCAACCGGCTGACCGGCAAGCTTGGCGCGTTGCTGGCGTTGCGAAACGCCGACCTGGCCTTGCAGGGCTTCGTCAGCAACCTGGCGAACATCATTCTGAAAATCCTGCTGGTGGTCAGCGTCGCATCGATGATCGGCGTCGAAACCACCTCGTTTGTGGCCGCTATCGGTGCTGCCGGCCTGGCGATTGGTCTGGCATTACAAGGTAGCCTGGCGAACTTCGCGGGTGGTGTGCTGATTCTGTTGTTCCGTCCGTTCCGCATCGGTGACTGGATCGAAGCCCAGGGTGTGTCGGGAACCGTCGACAACATCCAGATCTTCCACACCGTGCTGCGCACCGGCGACAACCGTACGGTGATCATTCCCAACGGCAACCTGTCCAACGGGATCATCACCAACACCAACCGTCAGCCGACCCGCAAGATCACCTTCGACATCGGCGTCAGCCACGACGCGGATCTGAGGAAAGCGTTGCAGGTCCTGCTGGACATGGCAGACGACCCACGCGTACTCAAGGACCCGGCCCCCCAGGCTGTGGTGGCTGCGCTGGGGGAGAACGCAATTACCTTGTCCCTGCGTGTCTGGACCAGCAGTGGCGACATGGGCGACGTGACGTCGATGTTCAACATCGAAGCGCGCGACCGTCTGAAGGACGCAGGCATCGAGATCCCACTGCCGCAACGGATTGTGCGGGTGGTTCAGGAATAGTGGTTTGTGCGGTATGACAAAGCCCTGGCTCGTGAGAGTCGGGGCTTTTCTTTATCTGCAGGTTCAGGAAAAGGCTATTTTCATGATTGATGATTGTCTGCCTTCAGCGATGCCCGGGCGCTTTACCGTCTGTTGATACGAACATGCCTTTCAGCTCTCCGGCACAAAAAGTACGTTATTTACTGTAAATGTAACCGTCGTCCTCATCTTCCTCGTCGATATCTTTGAGTTTTTCTTGATGAGGCACCGGGTAAAGACTCAGTACAGCCGCTACTCCCGCAGATATGCCCATGAGGAATGGGGTCGGCTCGGGATACTGCGAAAGTTTCCGATCGGGATCCTCTGTGGGATTAACGCCGCTGCCAGCGGGGAGCTTCATTATCTTCATACCATCAGCGGTGAGAATGCAGCGAGGCGGGACTATCTTGCCTTCAAACATTTCCACTATTTCGGCGTTGGGTAAGGGGGTGAGCGGCTCACTGACCTGTGCACCCGATTCGCTATGCGTGAACAAGAACTTCTTGCCGCTTTTCTCGATACGAATCCTTGGCTGATTCTTGGGCTTTGTGGCGTAGTCACCAATCAACTCGTCACACGGGGACACTGACTCTTGCGCACAGCCCGCTAATAGAACCATCCCAGCGACTAAATGCATCCCTACGACGGCCTGACAAAAACGCGTGTACATTTTTCTTCCTTGTTCCAATTGAGGGGGCAGTTCCATGTTGTTTCCTGTACTTGCGCTGCATGACCTGATCACGAAATATCCTAAATCACTCGCACATTCATGGCGTGGCTGGCCACACCCTGACAGCCGCACGCCAGTCGGTGGCCGTGCAGGACCACCGGTATGCCGTTCAGTTTTCGGGTGGGGTGGCCTTCGATAAAGGCGAATTCTCCTGAATGAAGCGGGCAGGTGGCTTTGTCGCCCAGCACGGCCGGAGGCTTGCCGTTGAGGGTGTGGGTGCCTGCCAGTTGGCAGGACACCACTCGGCCACCACTGCTGGTGGCGTCGCCCAGGCAGACCGGATAACTCACTCTGCGGGTGCCCCGCCGGTTGGCGAGCCGAAGGTAAACGGATCTGCGCCGCGGTTCTGGCTGTTCTTCGCTTTACGGGCTTCATCGGGCGGGCGGACCATTTGTACGGTCAGGCTGCCATCGGTGCCGGCGTAGACCACGGCGCTGACGCCGCCATCCTTGTAACTGGCGATGGTCGCCAGATTGATCTCGACCAATGCACCGCTGACCCCGGTATTACCCAGACGGCGACCGATGTCGTAACCCTCTTCGACGTTGCCCAGCTCAAGACCGTGGCCGTCCTTGTTCAGGTCGTGCAGGGCATTGTTGAGGGCAATTTCCGCTTCAGGGTTGTTGGTGCTGTCGTAGAACACCCGCACAGGTTTCTGACCCTCAGGCAGTGTGTCTAGTGCCTTTACCCAGGCGGCTTGCAAGGCTTTGGCTTGCAAGGCAGGTTTCAGGCGCTTGCCGTTTTCATCCTGCATCAGAGCCTTGATTGGCCGATGCAGGTAGCCAAGCACCGGCGCAGCGTCGAACTCCTTGACCTGATGCTGACCCCAGCGAATAGGTAACCAAGGGGAGGGCTCGAAATTGCCGGGGCCGCGATTGCTAATGGTTTTCCAGAGGGTGGGGAGCTGGGATTGCCAGTAGGCGGTGGACATGGTTCCGGGGGCGTAGGGGGTTTCAACGCCTTTCGCTTTCTCGGCAGTTTCGTACCAGTCCATAAATGCTTTGTCCCGATCCCAGTAGAAAGCCCAAAGCTTGCCTAGATCGGTATCTTTGCTCTGGTTGTCCTCTGGCTCGTTTGTCGCATAGGGACGAATATATCGATCTACCCTGTCAGAGCGGGTGACCAGCAGGCCTGTCATGCTTTCAAATACCGTTGGTACTACTTGAGTATTTTTCTGCAGGCCAGGAGCGCCACGTTTGCGATATATGTTCCGCGTGACGTCCCCGTCCTCGCTTGCGATCAGTGCTTGCGGAACTTTAGGATTAGCCTCAAAAAACTGAAACAGGCGCTCGATCATGCTTTGTGCGTAGTTGGTGCTCTCATCGTTTTGCCAGAGAAGCTGGGTGACACCTAAGGTCGCTGCATTCCGGCCAGAGTTGATCAGGTTCGCTGCACGGTAGGGCTTTTCGTAAGGGTTCGGAGGGCCTAAAGCAAAGGCTGGAATTGGCCAATAGGCTACTGACTCTCCTGCGGAATGCTGAAAAGCCACCCGAGTATTAATATCCGCTGTAGTTTCTCGCGAGCTCAATGATGGGTTATAGGCTTTAGAGTCCGACGGAAATATCGATGAGAAATTGTTGCTTTTTTTAGCAATTTCTCGCCAGACAGACGATTGATGCCAGTCATTGACTGCAAGGCCTACGCCTCGTATTTCTAGTGAGTATGTTCGTGCTTGCGCAACCTGTTGTTCTGTATTTTTAGCAATAATCTCGGATTTATAAGCCGCCAGTTCGTGCTTTTCATTAGCAATAGCTTTGCCCCACCAATGCCCGCTGTAGCTGAGCAGAACCGCACCTAGAATCCCTGCAATACCCCAGCGGGTAACCGAGTTTATGTCACGAAGTTCCATGTTGTTTTCCTGTGCGTTGAGATAGACCATCAGAACGAAGCCGAGCCATAGCGCGAGCATTACTCCGGTTATCCAGACATAAAGCTTAAGTTTTGGACGAAGCGTTGATTTTTGCCGTTTGTCTGTCACTGGTTACCTCCACTTTTCATTGAGGCCTGAACCAAGGGAGGAGGGACCAGAGATACTAAGCTCGCAGGTGGAAAGATTCCTTTTTGATAATACTCATGGCTGGCCTTCACGAGTGCCTGAGCTTCAGCGCTAAGATTTTCCCAGCCAGGTAATTCAGTGGTGCTAAGAAACTGCCTTACATCCATCTTCCAATCCGCAATCGCCACCAGCACATCACGCATTACCGGATCGTCCAAACACTTCGCCTGACCAATCGCGATATCCATCGCCGTTACCCATTGATGGTTTTCCTGGCTTCGCAACAGACCCGAGTGATAGCTATTGAAGTCCAGCACCTCGGTCGAATTGCTTTCATCCATGAACTCACGTATTTCGTCCGGCGTGTCCTCTCGTAGTATTTCGTAGGTATCCGAAGGCTTCGGTGCGCCGTCGCCTGTCAATCTTCGTTTGCGTATTATGCGGGTCTGTTGACCTGGCGCTTTGCCCATATTCCATTCTACGAGCTCTCGCTCCAGATCTATCGATCCAGTGTGGTTGCGCACAAAGTGCCATCTGAGCTTGGCTCTTGGATTGCCTACGGCAGAGGCTTTGTTTGCATCGTCAGGTCTGTCGAGACCCGATTCGGTCGGCTTACCCTTTATTTCCTCCCCGCCAAACATATAGGGGGCGTGGGGCGGGTACAGTTGTTCAGCGTTGATCAGTATCCGATGCCCTTCTTCAGTAGGGCCTTTCGAAAGGAGGCCTGCGAACCAACTGTCGCCGGCATAACGAGATTCGTTTTTGGCGCGCAACAGGTCATAGCCTGGAGGCTTTCCAACCATGACCGGCGACCCGTCACGGTGGCGTTTGGTCCACATGCGTTGATAAAAGCGCACGGCTTTCAATTCAGCCATGGGGTTGCGATCGCTATCCTTACCGTGCGTATCCCACACCCCAAACGTACCGATGCCTCTGACGTCATCCAGCGCGACGGTGGTGTCGTCCGGGCAGAAATACAGGTACACCTTGCCGCGGTTATCACGCTCAGGAAATACCGTCACATTACCGACCTTGTCCTTGTCCTTGCGCGTACCTTGTGTCGGCGACCACTGTGGGCCGCTTCGTCCGCAATAGGTTGCAGGGTTGCGCAGGTCCGACAGCGGCGGCTGGGTATGGGGTGCCTGAGTCACCTGTGCCACGATACGAGTCAGTGTGGTTAGCGTGTCTTGATCTTTGGGGGTGACTTCCGGGAACAGGCAGTAGGGTGTGTCGACCATGATGATTGTGTCCGCGCAACGATGCCCTCCGTCGACCAGCAGCGCTTGCGCCAGCAGGGTGATCAACGTGCCCTGGCTATGCGCCATGATCGTGATGGTTTCGTCGGTAGACACCCGGCGTATCTCCTTGACCATCATCGCGAGCCGATGAGCAGCCAGCACGTAATAACGTCGATGTGGGTTATCCCCCATAAAATGGGTATTGGGCAGCGTGAGTCGGGCAATCTTAAGGCGCATGGTCAGTGGCAGGCCCTTGTCATACATTTCCAGCAGGTTATTGGTGGCATTGACAAAATAACCACCGGCCTTGCCAAAATGGCGATCCAGGCGATTGCCCTGTATGTCTTGATACTGGTCGCGCAGTTTTGTGGGGTTGTTGTTCTTGTCTCGACTGATTTCGCTAGGGTCGGCCCGATATCCCCAATAAAAAGGAATCAGCAGGCTGCGAGTTTTCGGGTCTTCTGCATCGCGTCTGTAAAGATGGGTGTCTGGGTCGTCGAGTAGCTGTTTATCTCGATCTCCCAGCGGTTGCTTGGCTCTGAGTTTTTTCTTCGCAACGTCGTATTCAGCCCCATACCGTCCCGCCACCAAATCCGGCCGATCCAGCCGCTCATTCACCCCCTGACACAACCCGGTCTCCACCGACTCATAAGAAGCCCCCGGGTCATTCACACCATGCAGATCACACCATGCAGAAAGATCACTACGCCGGGCAAGTCGGCGGGAACTTCCATTTTGCTGGTGGTATTTAGGTTGGGGATCAGGCGTGTGTTGCCTTGGGCAAGCCTTGGGCAACGGCGTATTCATCGGCGCCGTTCATTGGGCACCTCCTTTCGGTGTGCCGCTGCGTAGTGCCGATACTTGCGCCTGATGCATCATTTCGCGTTGCACGCGCTCTGTCAGTCCGTCTGCGTTCGTCATTCCTTTCACCAGGCTGCCATCTTCCAGTTTGATTTCATACGAGTGGTCCGCTGCTGCCCGCGGGCTTTGTTCGC
>NZ_LKEK01000038.1:0-139407 GCF_001466905.1 Pseudomonas sp. ICMP 3272 | reverse complement strand
AGAGTTCAGGATTGAGCTGACTGGTGGAGAGACTCCTTTGTTACGTAAGTTGAAAAGGGAAATGGGCGAGGAGTGAAGGTGAGTGTCACGGGCATTTAGATTTTGCTTTGTGTGGCGTACGTGCCTTGCTATCTTGATGCTGCATGACCTGCTTTCTGAGATATATATTATATGCACTGGTGAGAATTAGCTAATGCCCAGGATAACATGCGCCATAGCAAATAGGAGTAATATTATGGATGTTGAAGCTTTGAGAATGGCAGCCACAGCGCTTCGTGACAAACTTGAGTTTTATAAACATCGCGATCCTGATGCTTCAATATTGCTATTGGATCTTGAGGATTTGCTTTCCCGAGCAGAGCGAGGCCAAATCACTGAAATGGTTGAGCCGCGAGATATTCCAGGTTACAAGCTTTTTACTGAGACAAGTTTACAGTCATATAAAGATTTGGAGGCCGCATATACAGATTTCTATATGGACCTCATCGAGGGGCGGGAGACCGAGGCCTACAAAATTTTGCTGGCCAAAATGGCTAAGGACTAAAATATCTGCGAATAGGGAATAGGCTTGAGGAACAAAGCAGTGCAGCTCATTTCTAGCAGAGGTAGGGGGTCGAATAAATTTCTTTCTGGCTGTGACAGTTCAAATCATGAGGTGCTAAAAATTAACGTAGAAAAATTGAGCTCTTCAGCAAGAGTTTTAGAGGGAAAGTTGAAAGAGCATATGAATAAAGATGTACAGGTATCACATCTCTATAACGACCTGAGACCATTGCTGGAGTTGGCAAAGTCGAGGCGGATTTTAACCCCTATAGAGGTGGGAGCCGTTCCGGGGCGTTATCGCTTTACCGAGAATGGGCTTCAAGAATACAGTGATTTAGAGCATGCATATGCTGTATTTTCAATTGAGATTACGGGAGGGGAACCTCCGCTTTTAAAAATACTTCGCGCAGAACGAAATCGAAAATAGCTCGTCCGTTCTGCAGTGATGAAGCGTATTCTGTATTAGGGGCAAGCCGATAATAAGGTTTAATTCCGCCAAGGAGTTCATAGATCATGCTGTTTTACTTACCGAAATGCGTATAAGTCGCCACCCTGCGTTTTCGATATACGCAGCAGTTCTAAACAGCCTCTCTATATAAAATCAATTCTTGAGGTTGTTGAGGCAGACAAGTCCGGACTTCACAAACTTTTTATCGGGGCCCTTGCAGTCAAGAGGTTCAAAGAAAAAGATTACGTGCTGGCACAAGCCCCGATGGATGTTTATTACATTGCGAATCAGTCAGCAAACGAGTTGGAAATTAAACTTCCCGAAGGGTTGTGGCATCCTTGAGGAATAAATTTTATAATGGTTGCCCTGTGCAGAAAAATTTGCAATTTTCTCTCTTGGGGCCGGTTGTAGGTTTCTGCTTTCCTTCGTCCTTCTGTAAATTCAGCTGCCGCCAAAATTATTATTATAAATATTGAACATCTTCAGCAAAAAACGCAAGAGCTGCGTGAAGTGATTGAAGATTTGAAAAAATCAGATCACGTGGTTGAAAAGGCATGATAACAGTTAAGTTGCAGTGGCGAGACATTCCAGGGCGTTATCTATTTACCGAAGAGGGTTTGCAACAATATCCTCATCTTGAGCATGCTTTCGCAGAGTTCAGGATTGAGCTGACTGGTGGAGAGACTCCTTTATTACATAAATTGAAAAGGGAAATGGGTGAGTAATGAAAGTGCGTGTCACGGGCAGTTAATTTTTACTCTGTGTGGCGCACATGCCTTGCGGTCCTGATGCTGCATGACCTGCTTTCTGAGATATAGCATATGCTCCGATGAGAATCTCAAGGAATCTGACCCAAATGCCCAAATCATGCCCGCAACACCTCTTCAACAAAGCCTGGCTATTCGCATCCCATGCCCACGTCGGCCAAAAAATGACAGGCTCGGATCTTCCTTACACCACCCATGTGGCGATGGTTGCCAACGAGTTGATCTTTGCCCATCGCGAAGAATCCGTGGGCGCGCTTGAAATCGCCTTGCCCACAGCGTTACTGCACGACGTGCTGGAGGATACGCCGGTGACTCAGGATGAGTTGGCTGAAGCGTTCGGTGTGGAGGTCGCCTCAGCCGTGGCGTGCCTGAGCAAGAACCTGATCGTGCCGTTTTCCGAAGCGCTTTATTTCGCCGGGATCGCCAGGCATTCCAAAGAAGCTGCGTCGGTCAAGTTGTGTGATCGCATCACCAATCTCCAGTCAGCGCCGTCCACCTGGAAGAAGGCAAAGCGAGCGTCGTATCTGGTGGAGTCGGCGCAGATTCTGGCAGCCTTGGGGCATGCGAACGGGTATCTGCGGCAGCGGCTCAGCGATACGATGGTGCGTTATGAGGCGCTTTATGTTGATGGCTTTGAAGGCTGAATAATGAGCTCTCATCATTGTCGGATCGAGAACGGGAGTCTCTGGATAGAAAGTCAGCGAGTCTGCCTTCCTTACCCGGCGGACACGTTTCTGCTGTTTAAGGGGATAGTGCTAATCAGGCTTGAATCCCCGCCGGGCGAGGGCTTCAACCGGAACATCTTCGCTTTCTCGATGGCTGGCGAAGTGCTCTGGCAGATCGAGGAAGGCCCGCACGGTACGCAGGCGGACAAGCCGTTTATGAGTCTTCACTGCGATGACAACGCTCAGGTCATCGCAGATTGCTGGAATGGTGTGACCTACTCGGTGAATGTGGAGAACGGGAAGATTCAAGTTATCCAGTTCCACAAATAGCCGAGCTTCCAGCGTTTAACCTTCAGCAGACACGCTTCGCGCCTCACCAACGCAACCCCTCAAATGGATTCCAGCTCTGCTCGCCTTTCACTTCCTTGAGGTAATACGCGTAATTAGTCAGTTGCCCATACAACGCATTAAACACAAAACCGACCGCAGAACTGGCCTCCTTGGCATAGCGGAACTCAAACATTTCCATCACCATGTCCAGCACGATAGAGACCACTACTATCATTGCGATAAAGGACAGGTTCTTCTTCCACAGCCCCAGGATGAACAGGTAAACCGGCCCAAAAAAGAACGCGAAGAAGTTGAAGTTGACTTTCACTTTTTTCAGAAATGGCAGTTGCTTGAGCGCGGGTCTGAACCCTGGTGCGTTCGGGCCGCCATGCGCTTCAAAAAAGGCGAAGCGTTCTTTCCATTTGTCGCTGTAGTGGCCTGATGCGTTTACCGGGTCTGACGTGTTCATTCTCTAATCCCTGATGTGTGTGAATCATGTGAATGGTTTTTCCCTGTTGTTGCGCTGGGTAAGATGCAAAATACGGGTAAATCGAGAGCACGTCAGTCATACAGACGGACTCATCCTGTGGTGCATTTCCCGACGGTCTGTACGCACGTTCATACAGACCGATCCTACGAACTGCCCTTACTGCTTAGGCTCTTTCGTACCCAGCACATCGCGAATGCTGTCCACGACGTTGCTGTCTTTGATGACGTCGTTCAGCCAGCCTTCCAGCGGCATGTTGCCCCACTTGATGGCGCGCTCGATGAGGTACGGGACGGGGCTTTGCGGCTCGGTGTTTTTGAAGAACTGTGCAATACCGGCGAGCATGGTGAAGGCTTCGTCGCGAGTGGTCGGGGTGGTGCGCAGTGGTGCGGATGCGCTGTCCTGGGTGGTCTGGGTCATCGCGGCACCTGCGGGTTGGTCGATGGCGATTTCGGGTGCGGTCTGAGCGGCGGCTGCCGGGGCAGGGCTCAGTTCTATTCCTCGGTCCTTGAGCAGCTTTTCGGTCAGTTGCCCGGCGCGTTGCAGGATGTCGCTCAGGGTGACGAGGCTGGGCGCGTCGCGGCCGAACAGGGTGTCGGCAGTGGCCTGGAGCTGCTGGCAGGCGTACAGGCTGGCGGCGATTTCGCTGGCCTTGAGGCGCAGGTGGTCCGAGTCGGTCAGTACCACGGAGCGCTGGAAGATTTCGGCGTTGATCTTGCCTTCGTCAACAGCAGCCTGCATGGCCTTGGGGTTTTGCAGCGCAAGGTTTTCCACGTGGCGCGACTCGTCGTAGCGCAACAGACCAAAGTTTTGCCCCTGGGTGATTGGCAGCCCGCCGACGACTTCGGTCAGCGTGGTTTTCAGCCAGGCCAGGCGGGCGGCACGTTCTTCTACGCCGTCTTCCAGCGACGGGTACAGATCGTCCCAGAAATTTTGCAGGATCCGCTCGGCCACGGTCAGGCCGAAGGTAATGCCGACAAAGTGGTATTTGTGCGCCAGGGCTTCACTGAGCCAGGCGACGAGCATCAGGTCCTTGCTTTGTTCAGCAAGGCCCTGTGCGGCCAACGTGATGGTCTGATCCCAGTCCGAGGACTTCAGATCGGTTTGCCAGTCACCTTGGGTGAGGTAATCGGGGTCTGCTCGACGAGCTTCCTTGACCTGATCGAACAGGGTGGAAAAGCTCAGGTCTTCGCCGCTGCCCCCGTTGATGGGCGCCGTCAGATCGGCAAGCGAAAGGTCGTTGAGAAATTCAGACATAGTCAACTCTGATCAGAGGATAAAAGAACACCGTGCCTGGGCAGACACGGTGCTGAAGACGGGCCGCTTGCGCGACCCGAGGTGTCACAGACTTATGCGAATACTTTGTTCGCAGTGCGGTCCCAGCCGCCAGTGACGTTACCGCCACCCTGGCCATCGGAACGGCTCTGTTGGGTGTAGGTAGTCTTGATGCGAGCAAAGTTGAAGCTGATTTCTTCAATCGGCAGATCGCTGACTGCGTTGTCTTCGCCTTTCTGGCTACCGCCAGCAACCGCCTTCACGGAAGACACAACCACTTCTTCCAGGTTGATGGTCAGGTAGGTCAGCTTGTCGCCGCCTGCACGGTTGACGTTCAGCTGGATCTTGGCGATGTGAGTGCCCTTGCAGCACGCTTCGAACAGCTTGGCGGAAGCCTTGTCCACAGACTTGCGGATGCTGAAGTCGCTCAGTGCAACGCGCTCGGACGAAGCACCGCCCGAAGAGCTTGCGGTCGCCGAGGTGGCCTGGGTAGCGCCGAACTCGTAGCCCAACACTTCGATCCAGTCCTTGTGCTTGTCGTCCAGAACTTCGCCTGGGATGCCGTCGATTTGGATGTATGCGTCAAATGCCATTTTCTGCTTCTCCTTCTTCATTTAAAGCCGTGGCGTCTGCGGACAGAACACGGCCCTTTTGATTAACCTTCCTGAAACGATCAAGAAAGGTTCTCTTGCCACGGCCCCGGTCTCATGTAGACAACCCGGGCTTCGGTTTGCTTGCACTGCGCGATCAATTGAGCGCGCGCACTTCGATCTCTACGCGTCGATTCGGCTCAAGGCACTGAATCAACTGAGCCCTCGGCTGCTGCATATCGCATTTGACCAAGGGTTTCTCGCTGCCTTCGCCGACCGCGTCCACCAGCTCGGCGGGCACGCCCTTGCCGACCAGGTAAGTCTTGATGGTCTGTGCACGCTGCTTGGACACCTGCATGTTGCTTTGCGGGTCGCCCAGCTGGTCGGCGTGACCTGCAATCACGATCTTGCCGATGTTCGGTGTGCTCAAAAGCTTGCCGGCGATCGCACTCAACTGGTTTTGACCTTCGGTTTTCAGGCTCTGGAAGTCGGCACGACCAAAGGCAAACAGAGTGTCCGATTCCAGCGTGATGGTTTCGATAGCCTTCAACGACTGCGTCAACAGGCTGTTGATGTAATTACGCGAACTGGATGTCAGGAATGCGTTGTCGAGAATTCTCGGCACGTCCAGTTCGTGAATCTGATCGCTGTAGAAGTTGATCTGGCGGCTGGCGTACTCGTAATCCTGATTGGAGCCTGCCTCGGCGTTCGCAGTGATGGTCTTGCCGGTCTGGCGCGCGATGGCCGGATACCAGTAATCAGGCATCTTCGCTTTCAGGAAGGCCGGGTCAGCCTTCTCGCGCTGCGCTCGCGACAACATGACGTAAGTATCCAGCGTCGCCTTGCCGAAGGCCGCGATGGACTGCGCGCGGTTATCCGGCGGCAGTGCCTTGGGTTCGACGCTGTCGACGCCGGTGACCGGCATCAGGTCCTTGGCATTACGCTGGTAGACCTTGATGGTGGTCAGCAGGTAAAGCGAGCGCGTCAGGTTGTCTGCGGTCGGCTTGAGCATCACCGTTTCCAGACGGTTGAAGTAGCGCGTGCGCAGCAACGGCTCGACGTCATAGCCCCGGTAAAGACCCAGGCGCAAGCGCAGCGGTACGCCTTCGTCGTGATGACGATCGTAGTAAAGCGAAGTCCAAAAGCGCATGCGATCCAGCGTTTGCCACTCGGTGTACTGACCGGTGGCTTTGCTGTCATCGGCTGCAGCCTGGGCGAGTTCGGTGGAAATGGACTGGATGTTGTCCTTGTTGTTCCAGTACGACCAGCCCCACAGGCTGCAGATCAACAGGGCAACAAGACTGGCTCCGCCAATCCACGCAGCCTTGCGGCGACGCTCGCGATGGTTGGTGGTGTACAGCGCCACCAGATGCTGATCGGGAATGATCACCTTGCGGAACAGGCTGTTGATGAACAGCGGATGCGGCTGCGCATTGCCGTCGACCAGGTCCTGCTCGCTTTCCAGTTGGAAACGCTCGGTCACCTGACGGGTGTGTCCGCCCATTTCGGGCTGGTCGGCGTCCAGTGCGCTGGTGAAGTAGAAACCGCGCAGCATCTCGGCGCTCTGATACGGGTTGGCGCGCAGCAGGGCATCGACGAACATCAGCAGGCGCGGTTTCAAGGCTTCCAGTTCCAGCGGGAAACGATACACCGCGGTGTCCTGACGCGTGATCTGGATGTCCTGAAGCACCAGCTGTTGGTTGGCGATCTCTTTCCAGTAATTGATCAGCTCGTCCATCGCCACACCGAAGCGCTGGCCCCAGTCAGCTTGCTCGAAGCCCTTGTGCGGGAAGGTCTTGCCCATCACTTCGCCACGCGCCACATCATCCAGCTGGCGATAGAAGGGCACAAAGCCCGGTACCAGATCGCACTTGGTGAACACCAGATACACCGGCAGACGCACTTCCAGCAGCGCGTGGGTTTCCTGGATTCGCTCGCGCAGACGTTTGGCGATGCGCTCCTGATCCTCCACCGAGGATTGCAGGATGTCATGAATGCTGACCGTGACAATCAGGCCGTTTAGCGGTCTGCGCTGGCGGTGCTGACGCAGTAATTGCAGAAAGGCGCGCCATTTGCCGGCTTCCTGCTGATCATTCATGTAGCGGCCAGCGGTATCCAGCAGCACGGCTTCCGAGCTGAAGAACCAGTCGCAATTGCGCGTGCCGCCCAGCCCGGCGACGCGTGCGCCTTCGCGCTCGGCGTAGGGGAAGTTGAGGCCCGACTGATACAGCATGGTGCTTTTGCCCGCTGCGGGCTGACCCACCACCAGATACCAGGGCAGGGCGTAAAGCGCGTCCTTGGCGTTGCTGCCGTTCGGCTTGTTGCTCTGCAACCGTTCGATGCTTTGCAGCAAGCGCTCACGCAGCAGGCTGACCTCTTCGCGATCCGCCGGGCTGGCGTTGAGCACGGCCTGATCGGCGTCATCACGCAGCAGACCCTCCAGGTTCTGATGCTGTGATACGCCCCGATACAGCAACAGCACATACGCCGCCGACAGCAGCAGGAACAGGCCTATTCCCGTCAGCAGGCTGTTCATCGAACTGAAGCCCAGGGCACGGCCGATGCTCCAGATGATGAAGATCGACAGAAAAAAGCAGACCCCGAGAACATAGGGCTGGTAGCGCAAAAAGTAGTATTTGATCTTGTTCATACGGACTTCAAATCCAGCACATCGACAAAGCGGTCGATAACGTCATAAAGAGGGCGGTCAATGTCTGGAAACACATGGCCTCGGTGGTGTTCGTCGAACGCGTCAAAGGGTGCCAGCACGTCATAGTTCTCCGAATGCTCGCCCACGCCCGTCACCACGCGGTACACGCCTGAGGTGTTGCGCGACGGGAAGCAGAACAGTCGGGGGCGCATGAAGTCGTCCGCCAGAATGCTGATTTGCGGCACTGCCTTGTTCGGGTCAATGCGTGTCAGCCAATTGACCCACAGATCTGCTGTCGGGTTCTTCAAGCCTCGCTCGGCAGGCAGTGGCAGCGAAATACCGATCGGTGCCCTGTACGACGGGCGACCCAGCGCTTGCAGTCGGGTGAGCACGGCATTGCTGATGAACTCGGGGTATGAGCTCTCCAGCGAAGTCGCAATGTCACGCAGGGTGAAGTTCACCAGAAACTTCTCATGCACACGCCGGAACAGTTCAAAGTCCTGTCCTTGCAACGGGCGCAAGGCCCTGATGCGTTCGAACAGCACTGAGGTGCCTTCGCCCTGTGCGGCCATGTGCAGCAGCGGTTTGATCTGCCCGGCGAACAGTTCGCTCAGGGTGAACGGGTTCACAAACAGCCCGGCGTCACTGGACTTCACCGTTTGAAAGATGAAGAACGGATAACGCCGAGCGCTTGAGTCCCTGGAACTGATCAAACCGCCCACCAGCCAGTTGCCGCTGCGTGCCCGGTAGCTGAAAAAGCACACCGGCAATCGATCGAACAGCGTGCGCCAGTCTTCGCGGTGCTGCATGTCGGCGAGAGCGCCCTGCAGCCATGCATCGAACTCGCAGACATCGTCGCTGGCGCCATGCAGGCTGACGAAATCTGCGCTCGCGGGCACTTTTCCGAAGCAGCCAATCATCGACCGCCCTCCAGATCGAGCATGTGCATCCTCACTTGGTCCGCGCATCTGTTGCGTTAAGCGCGCTCAGCGCCTTGACGTTCGCCAGGTCGGTCAGCTTCACGCCACCATAGTTGCGCACCACCAGACTGACCGGCCCCTTGGCCGTGTTCCAGCTGAAACGCTGCTGAATGCCGTCCAGGTCGGCGACCCGTGCGCTGTCGTTCATGCGCAGCAGGCCCCAGCGCCCGGTGTAGTCGAACACGGTGATGCGCTCGCCGGTCAGCGTGACCACATCCAGGCGTGCGCCCGGTGCTGTCGTGGTACCCGGCCATGAGAAGCGGCTCCAGCTGGTCTTGCCGTTGCGGTAATGCTGCTCCTGGCCATCCAGCGTGAAGATGATGTCAGTGAAGTAGGCCGACGGCTCCAGCATGATCTCGAAACCATTGTCGCGATCCGAGAGGCTGGCGATGACCTCGCCCAGCGAACTGGCCTTGTCAATGTTGCTGACCATTTTCGGATTGACCAGCGGCGCAGCCTTGGACCCGCTGCCCATACCCAGGCCTTCGCCATCGGACAGGTTGCCGATTTCGTTGCGCTTGAAGTTCGGTAGCAGGCCGGATTCCGGGTCAACGAAGCGTTGCAGGTCTTTCACCGATGCCTCGTTGCGGCTGTCCGCAGCAATCGGGTAACGATGC
Source organism: Pseudomonas sp. ICMP 3272 (assembly GCF_001466905.1). NCBI lineage: Bacteria > Pseudomonadati > Pseudomonadota > Gammaproteobacteria > Pseudomonadales > Pseudomonadaceae > Pseudomonas > Pseudomonas sp. ICMP 3272. The sequence continues at coordinate 130,055 of NZ_LKEK01000038.1, read as the reverse complement.
GCCATGACCTGTTCCCAAGGTTTGGCGACCTGTTTGGCCCAGGCTTTGGCGATCTGTTCGCCGGCCGGATCGCGCAGCGTTTCCCAGGCGAACTGGATCGGCAGGCTGAACAGGCTTTGCAGCGAGGTGGAAAGCCCGCCCTGACTGGTATCGACCGTGGTTTCAACGTAGTTACGCACGTTGGTGACTTCGCTCGGCTGCCCTTCAAGGGTTTCGCTGATCAACTGCTTGCTGCTCTTGCCGACATCCTGCGAGCGCTGGATGTTGTTCATCCGCACTTTGAGTTTACGCAGCGCTGCCAGGTAGCGATCCATGATGGTGCTGTCAGCGCCTTCGGCATTCTGCGCTGCGAAAACCCTTGATACAGGTTCGAAGCGTTTGGCCAGACTGCCGTCATCCACGGCAGGCAATGGCGAGATCAGTACGCTGGCCGCAGCTTCCTTGTTGTCGAAGATACCGCTGACCTTGCCCCAGAAGCCATCGTCGCCTTTGACTCCGGTCTGTTGCGCTTCGCGAGGCGCAGGCACGTCCCATTGCGTGTTGTCGTTGACGGCAGACAGCAGCAGTTTGACCGGCGAATTGCGTACGTCGCTGAGCAATGACAACTGCTGCGTGGCGTTGGCCATGTCGCTGAAGCGGCGCACACCGACGCTGTCGATCATGGTGTACCAGACCTGCGTGTAGTCGCGCTTGTAACGGGCCATGAATTCACGAACGAAGTTGGCTTTCTGCACCACGCTGTCGCCGCCTTCGCCATCCAGAACCCAGTCCGACTCGTTACGCAGGTTGCCGGACACCAGCTTGATCAGCTCGGGTTTCACGAACTCTTCCCAGCCCTGGCGGGTGAAAATCGCAGGTACAGCCTCCGAACCGTAGAGCAACTGGCGACCCGGCATAGGTACCAGATCATTCAGGCCGATTGCCGGGAACTGACGGCTGGATTCCAATTGCAGGCGCAGGTATTCACGGTCCACCAGCGAGCTGGAGATCATGAAAAACTTCAGGCTCTTGCGGGTCTCGTCGATCAGTTGCTCATTGCGTGGCATGGCCGGCGCGTCACCATTCTTGAGCAGCTGTACGTAGACCGGCGAGTTGTCCTCGATGACGTCGTCGCTGATCGGATTGGTCTCGCTGGAAATGCCCGTCCAGGCCACCGGCAACGCTGCGTTGACGAACTCGGTTTCCGGATGCGTGGTCGGCTGAGTCAGTATCAGATAGAGCTTGAGGGCGTTGTATGACTCGATGATGGACGCCACTTGCCGTTCATCGAGTCGCCCGAGCATCTCTTCCGACAACGACAAGCCGCCTGTTGTGGCTGAAAGCTCGGCAGCATCGTTGGCAGTGGCCGGGTTGCGTAGCGCGGCAATCGCTTCGCTGCGCGTCTGGCTGGCTGTGCCTCTTGCTGCGCCGGTCAGTCGATTGGCAACCTCGCCGGTGCTGCGCGGGATGCTGCTCAGGCTGGTCGGACGGCCCGCAGCGACGTTGCGCGCGCCGCGGTCCAGCAGTTTCTGACCTTGAGCGCGTACCTTGCCCGTTTTGGTTTCCGACCCTGCGGGTGTAGCCCCGAAGCCATACTGCGGGTCCATGGTTTTGGCGAACTCGTTGAATTCACGCATCTGCAATTGCAGTTTCAGCGTGATCGGTTCCAGCGCCTGGGTACGCAGTTGCTGCAGGTAGGCAGTCTGGGTGGCGAAGTAGATATCGTCGCCACGGTACAGGCCGCCACTGAGCTGAAGAGGCACGCCCTTGGTGCGGTATTTCTCGATGGCAGCCAGCTGGTTGCGCAGCAATTCCAGGCCTTGGCCGGAGGCGAGGCGCTGGGCACGGTCCGGGGACTGTTCCAGTTCGGTCAACTGTTGGCTGATCGCGGCCAGCCACTCGCGGTTTTTCTGGAACGACAGGGCCTGCCAGCCGATGAAGGCCAGCCCGGCGAACAGCGCCAGAGCGATGACAATCGGCCCCAGTGATTTGTCGCGGCCATGACGTGACTGGTACAGGGTCAGGTCACGGTCAGGGAAAATGACGCGGCGGAAGGTATCGGTGATGAAGTAACTGCGATCACTGATTTTCCGTTGTTCGCCCTCTTCCAGCGCATCGGGTGCGGTCGCTGGCCGCAAGACGAACGACTCTGAAAGCTCGTCTTCATACACCGGTGTCAGCTGCTTGTCGGTTTGCAGGGCACTGGTGAAATACAGGCCGCGCAGCAACAACTGGGTACCGTTGACGTTACTGCGCGCGAAATGCTGCAGAAACTGTTCGAGTATCGCCGACAGCTCGGCAAAGTAGTTGGGGAAGTTGAGCAGGGCGCTGTTGGCGTCGGCACCCAGCGCGATCATCTGTGCATCGACGTGACGGCTGACATGCGCCTGCAGGTTCGCCAGTTTGCGATCGAGCACCGAACGCAGGCTTTCTGTGGTGATCTCTGTCAGACCGAACGTCATGCCCAGCGGCTGCTGGCGCTCATGCAGGTCCATACCGTCGAAAGCCTGGTTGAAGCCGGGCAGTTGGTCGGTCTTGGTCAGCATCAGATAAATAGGCGGGTTGGCGTCCAGGCAATCGGTATATTCCTCGATGCGCGTTACCAGGCGCGCACCCATCTCGTTGCGCTCGGCGGCAGAGGCGGCCAATAGCTCTGGCAGGCTGACCACCAGCACCAGACCATTGACGGCGGCCTTGCTGCGCTGCTTTTTGAGCATACGCAGGAACGCAGCGAATTCGCTGGCAGACTGATCGTCACGCAGGTAGCGACCCGCGGTGTCGATCATCACGGCTTCAGGGCTGAAGTACCAATCGCAGTGCTGGGTGCCGCTTTCCGTGTCATTGGCGCTACTGGCAATGCTGGCCGACAGGCCGGAACGGGTCAGCAACGAGGTCTTGCCTGCCGCCGACATGCCGATGACCAGATACCAGGGCAGATCGTAGAGCGCCGAGGAGCCGCCACCGCCTGCCGAGCGATCGGTGCGCAGCATGGCAATGGCATGCTTGAGGCGGTCGCGCAGCACTTGCTGATCACGGAACTCACCGGTGGATTTCAGCGAGCGGTCAACTTCGATCTGAACCAGATTTTCGAGGTTGTGTTCGGTACGAATCCGTCGGTATTGGCGCAGTACGATCAGCAGCAGATAGAAGGCGCTGATGATGGCCATCGCTTCGAGCGTATAGCCTTGCAGCCAACTGATCCTGGGGGCGAAAAACCAGCAGACAGCCAGGCTGATCAGCCACAGTATCGGGACCAGGAACCAGAAACTTTTTAACAGGCGCAGTAATGTCTTCATGTCTTCCTGACTCGGTTACCTGATCGGGACTCAAGCATTGAACAGTTGGCTGATTTGTTCGGCCAACGCGGCCACGTCTTTGCCCAGCAACCAGTCAAGCGTCAGATAGACACCCAGGCACACGAGGGCGATGAGCACCAGGTAAAGCCATACCGGAACTTCATGGCGAAGCATCTGCGACACCTGGTCAGGCAATGCCCAGTCAGGCGACAGTGCCTTTGGCGTCTTGCGGTAGCGTGCGATGTCCTGGCCCAGCGTGTTGGCCAGATAGCGCAATTGGTCTTTCTGGCCGAGGCCGAACTTGCCTTCGAAACCCAGCGCCAGGCACAGGTGGTACACCTCAAGCACATCCAGGTTCTTTTTCACGTCGGCGCGCAGCAGTTCGATTTTCTCGAAGAAGCCTTCGCCCGCCAGGTGGACGCCGAAATAACGGAACTGCAATGGCTCCATTTCGAAGTGGCGACGCATATCGTTGTCGCCCGAACGCAGCACGCTCTCATCAAGGAATGCGCACAGTGCGTACTGCGCGTCTTTTACCTGTTCGACGCTGTAATTGGCGCTGCGCGCCTGACGCTCCAGGTTGGCGAAGAAAGTATCGACGCTGGCTTCGAACGCGGTGACCGAGATCGCCTGGCGGCCGCGACGGACAATCAGCGCCATGGTGATGAAGTCACGTACCAGGTCTTTGAGCGTAGGTTTTTCGGTTGCAGCCGCAGCGGCACCTTGCATCACGGCTTCAGTCATTTAAGCACCGCCAACAGTTCAAGCTTGAGATTGGTAAACGCGCTGGGCGCGTAGAAGGAAATGGCCTGGGCTTCCATCATGCGTTCGTACACCCGGCCATGTGGCTCTATGGAGAAGTAATGGTTGTCCAGGCGCACCGGAATGGCGTTTGGCAGGCGTGTCGAGTGGTTCAGGGTGACGCCCGGCATGGCGCTGTTGACGACCACCTCGATGTCTTCCGGCGAACCGACCTTGAACGCACGCGGAACCAGTTCCAGCAGGCTGGAGCCGGGCATGTCGGCATGCACTGAAATATAGAAATCCGCTTCGGTAAGGCGTGGGTCGAGCAATTGGCCCTGCCAGTACGAAGGCCGGACCTGGCTCAGATTGATGACGATGCACTGGTTCGGAATCACGTTCTCAAGCAGCAGACGAACCAGTTCGTCGAGCTTGACCAACGAGGCCGCCGGGTCCTGATGATCGTAATCGGGGATGTCAGTGAGCTGGGTGTCCAGCGAGAACGTCAGCAAACCGCCCGCCAGTTCCGCGAGAAACAGATACAGGCGCTCTGGGTGCAGGCGTGGGTGCGCCAGCAGGTGGGCCAGTTGCGGGTAGGCGCGGTTGACCGTATTCAGCAGCCAGAATAACGTAACGTCGCTGGAACCGAACTCGGCGATCTGGTCGGCACGCTCGCGTCGACGACCTGAAAGTGCCTTGCTCTTGGCTTGCAGCACGCTGATCAGGCGTCTGCCAAGGCCAACCAGCGTCTCGTGGGTGCCCACGTGCAACGTAGGGTGCACAAAATGCGCATCCAGGTTGAAGCCGCCGATGCTGTTGCGTGCCAGTCGGGCAATCGGGCAATAGCTGTAGCCATCCAGAGTGTCGCCATCGACCAGCATCACGACGTTCAGACGCAGGCTGGTGATTTCGTTTTCCAGATCGCCTTCGTTGAGGTCCGGCAGGGTGTCGAACTGTTTGCGAAAGCGCCGGGCGCTCTTCTGTTCCTGGCCATCTTCAACGTAGTTCAGGCCAAAGGGCTCGGGCAGCTTGAGCGCCGCATAGACCTTGATTTCTCCGCCTTTGGTCAGGTTTTTCAGGTCGCGGGCGGCGGGCAGCGGGTCATGCTGTGGCGCGTCGTAAAGGCTGCCGTCAGGGAACACCAGCTTCAGGCGCTTCAGCTGCAACGAGCCTGTGGCCAATGCCTCGACGTCGACTTCCAGCGTTTGCACGCCCCAATGGAAAGGCGTGGAACGCAGTGTCGACTCAGCAAGCTGATGCTGGTGAAACTCATCCTGATATTGGAAATGTTGTGGCAAAAGGAACATGCCTTCCGACCACATCACGCGGCTTTGTTTACTCATTTGGCGCCTTCCAACAGAGAATTGAATTGTGAGTCCGCTGCCTTTTTCGCAGCACTGCCGGCCGAGTCCTGAACCTGCTGGACAGCGGCGTCCTGCACTCGCTCGGTAATACCTTTGCCGGCGGATTGTTCGGGCATCGAATTGGATTTGGCGAACTGCTCTTCAGTCTTGAGCTTGTTCAACACATCCACGCCACGAACGGCGAGGATGTAGTTGTTGTCCACCAGCACGCGCACACCGTCGGACGAGAACCAGATACCGTCCTTGCGCAGCGTGTTGGCGTCGAACGCGACCTTCCAGCGGCTGTTTTCGTCGGTCCGGAAGAACGCCGCGATGCCCACATAGGACGCGTTGGGGTTCAGCGGCCATTGATCGGTCTGCCCTATGCCTGGCAACAGAATCAGCTCCTTGCTATCAACCAGTGTGTTGCCCAGAGCTTTTTGCGGATCATCCCAGAGGCTGTCGGCGTTGATCGACTCGAAGCGCTCCAGAGAGGACAGTTGATAAACGCGCACCACCACCGAGAGCGGTTTGCCGTACTCATCGGGGTTGAGCTGATTACCGCCGTCAGTCGTCAGGATGACTTTTTCGTTGTCACCAAACATCATGTCGCCAGCCCAGGTGTCATCCATGCGCTTGGCGACACGGTCCGTCACGCCACAGGCGGACAGAGCCAGCATCATTGCCAGAACAGCCAGGCACCTTGCCAAGGCTGGCTTCGAGGAACAATTGCCTTGAAGTCTTTTATTCATCACGTCTTACCTATGGGGTGATCGATCAGGTCAGTGTGTAAGCGAAGTCGCCATCGCTGCCCAGGTCGATGGTCAGGCTCTGAATCGGCTTGTCCTGCGCCATCCGCTCCAGCACCCGCTGAGCGAGCTCCGGCATGAGGGTCTTGGACAGGATGTTGTCGATATTGCGTGCGCCACTGTCGACTTCCGTGCAGCGCGACGCGATAGCCTTGATCAGCGCTTCGTCGTAACGCAGCACCGCCTGATGATTGCGCTCGAAACGCTTGCGGATGCGCTCCAGTTTCAGGCCGACGATGCGTTCCAGAATCGCGTCTTGAACCGGGTAGTACGGCACGATGGTCAAGCGTCCGAGGAACGCCGGTTTGAACACCTGATTCAGCTCGTCGCGCAGGCCTTCCACGATGTCATCGGGGGTCGGCTTCTGCTCGGTGTTCAGGCACCACTGCATGATGCGATCAGTACCGGTGTTGGAGGTGAGGATGATCACGGTATTGCGGAAGTTGATCTCGCGACCTTCGCCATCGTCCAGCACGCCTTTGTCGAAGACCTGGAAAAACAGCTCGAGCACGTCCGGGTGGGCTTTCTCCACCTCGTCGAGCAGTACCACGCTGTAAGGCTTGCGGCGCACGGCTTCGGTCAGCACGCCACCTTCGCCGTAACCGACGTAGCCCGGCGGGGAGCCTTTGAGGCTGGAGACTGTGTGGGCTTCCTGGTATTCGGACATGTTGATGGTGATGACGTTACGCTCGCCGCCATACAGCGTGTCAGCCAGGGCCAGCGCAGTTTCGGTCTTGCCGACACCGCTCGGGCCGAGCAGCAGGAACACACCGATCGGCTTGTTCGGGTCTTCCATGCGCGCGCGGGAAATCTTGATGCGCTTGCCGATCTCTTCAAGCGCATGATCCTGACCCAGCACGCGTTCGCCCAGCAGCGCGGGCAGGCTTTGCACGGTGTCTATTTCGTCGCGCAGCATCTTGCCCAGCGGGATACCGGTCCAGCCGGAAATCACTTCACCGATGGTGCCACCGTCCACCAGCGCGTGAACCAGCGGTTGCTCGCCCTGCACGCTGGCCAGTTCGGCACGCACTGCAGCGATCTGCTCAGCATCAGGCGCGCCGTCTTCCGGAACGCTGAGTGCGCCAAGTTTTTCGACCAGCTCCAGCTCGCGCTTCCACTGTTGTTCCAGCGACTCGCGGGTTTCCTGTTCGGTTTTCAGCTCTTCGTGCAGGGCCGTCAGACGGCGAGCGTGGTCGCTGCCCTTGGCGGTTTCCTGTTCGAGCACGGTGATTTCTGCGTTCAGGTTGTCGATGTGGCGCTTGCAGTCTTCCAGCGCGCCTGGCTGTGCCGATTGGCCCAGTGCGACGCGTGCGCAAGCGGTGTCGAGCACGCTGACGGCTTTGTCCGGCAGTTGGCGGCCGGTGATGTAGCGGTTGGACAGGCGTACGGCCTGCACCAGCGCTTCGTCCATCACCGTGACCTTGTGGTGCTCCTGCATCTTCGCCAGCAGCCCGCGAAGCATGTGGATGGCCTTGTCTTCGTCAGGCTCTTCGACTTTCACGACTTGGAAACGACGAGCCAATGCTGCGTCTTTTTCGAAATACTTTTTGTATTCTGCCCAGGTGGTGGCGGCGATGGTGCGCAACTCGCCACGCGCCAAGGCAGGCTTGAGCAGGTTCGCTGCGTCGTTCTGCCCGGCCTGGCCACCCGAGCCGATCAGCGTGTGGGCTTCGTCGATGAACAGAATGATCGGGTGCAGGCTGCGCTTCGTTTCTTCGATGACCGACTTGAGGCGGTTTTCGAACTCGCCTTTGACCCCTGCACCGGCCTGCAACAGGCCCAGATCCAGGGTGTGAATGGCGACGCCCTTGAGCACCGAAGGCACGTCGCCCTGCACAATGCGCAGCGCCAGACCTTCAACCACGGCTGTTTTACCCACACCCGCTTCACCGGTCAGGATCGGGTTGTTCTGACGGCGGCGGGTCAGGATGTCGACCATCTGCCGCACTTCGAACTCGCGCCCCAGCACCGGGTCAATGCGACCATCGCGGGCGCTCTGGGTCAGGTTGACCGTGTATTGGTCCAGGGCAGGGGTCTTGCCGTTGCCCTTGGTGGTTGCGCCCGTGCTGGCGTCGGCGTTGGCCAGCGGCTTGCTCAGTTTGGTCTCTGGGCTGCCTTCGACCAGCGCGCTCATGTTCAGGCGCAGGTCGTCAGCGTTGATCTTCTCCAGCTCCGGGGCCGAACCGATGACCACGCGGCGCAGGGCATCGTCATCCAGCAAGGCCTGAATCAGGTGCCCGGTGCGGATCTGCGACTGACCGAACTCGATCGACGCCAGCACCCAGGCCTGCTCGATCATGCGCGTGATGTGCGGCGAGAGCGCAGGCGTCCGTGTGTTGCCTTTCTTGAACGTCCCCAGCGCGGTGACCAACTGTGCTTGCAGGCGATCAGGCACCACATCGTAGTGGCGCAGGATCACCGGCAGGTCGTTATCGTTGTTGTCGAGCAATTGCAGCAGCAAGTGCTCGACTTCAACGTCGTAGTGGTTCTCCGACAGGCACAGCGCAGCAGCGCTTTCAGTGGCAGTGCGGCTCGTTTCGTTCAGCTTGGCGAACAGGGACTTCAGGTTCACAGGGAGACCCCATCAAAAGGAATATGGAAAACAGCGCAACGGGAGGGCTCCACGTCGACACCGGGGCGTTTGAGCCAGCCAAGCCAGCCCAGCGATACATTGCCTTGGCGACCCAGGCGGGCCACGGGTACAGCTTCGCGCTTGAGCTTCGGCGCAATCTGGAAGTCCAGTTCGGCGCCGATGTAAAAACGCACCAGTTCAACAAGCTTCTGGTAATCCTCGGTGCCCGGCTGAAAGCGCTGGTAGTCAGCCAGTTCCAGAGGCCCCATTTCGATACGTACGCACGACTGGTAATCCCAGACGCGATTGCCGGCCACGGCGCTTTGCCCCAGCACGGCGTTCTTGCGGCCCAGTTGCGTGCACTGGCTGCTGTCGAGCTTCAGCCAGCGTCCGGCGAACTGCTGGATCTTGAACGGCAGCGAGAAATAAAAACTCAGCATGACTTCAAGGTTCAGGGCGTTGCGCGGCTTCTGGGCGAACATCCCCGAGAAGTAGCTGAACAGTTCGCGGCGCAATGGCGACTCGCTCTTGTCGAACTTTTGCTTCAACGCTTCGGGGCCGAAACCCACCAGGTTGAGCAAATAACGATCAAAGTTCGACGTGCCGTTACGCTCGTACTCGATGTAAAACTTGTACTTCTGCCAGGCCTCGTAAAACAGCGTGGTCATGCGATGCGAAAAAATATCCAGAAACGCATGCGCAGCGTCGTCTCGGTACTGAATATGCCGATCGATGAGCAGCTCGGTGTACGGGCGCGGCAGCACGCCTGATGGGCCGACCAGGCCCATGAACGTGACCTGCACCTCGGACAGCGGCAAACCGGCCGCCGAGAGCTTGCCTTCGCGTTCGAACTGCAGGTCGCTGACTTCACTGGCCGGGAAGTTCAGCGACAGCTGTGAACGAAAGCGCAGAGGGTCCTCATGCGGCCTGGTTTCCAGGTCCATGCGCCCGTTCCTGCTGTAATGCAGGCGAAGCAAACGCACCAACTGAAAAAATTCGAATCGGTGCGGCTCAGCCCTTGCCTGGTCAATCAGACCAGGGGTTGATCGCCTGTTCGCGGGGGCCATTGGACCACTCTCTTTTCGCGCTGCACGGTGCGAAGGGTTAATTGGGTAAAGCTGTTCATCGAGCAGTACTGACCAAAGAAGTGGTCCAGCACCATGCCGAACAGGAACACGCCGCTGCCGGTGTACTGGCTTTCATCGAATTTCAGCGTGATGCCGACGCCGCGTACAAAGTTGGGGCGCGGATGCCCGATGCGCGCCACAACCGGTTCGCTGGTCACCGATACGATCCCGTTGATCTGTTTGCGAATCGCCGACACGTTGCGGTAGTTGTAAAGCGACAGCAGTTCCAGCAGCACTTCGCGACCCTTCGAAACCAGCGACATGTGGTTCAGCGACAGGTGCGAGATGAGCCGCCAGATAACGCCGTTGCCCAGCGGCACGCGCACCGTCGCCGTCGGTTTGCGCAGGCAGCGGATGTCCTTGATCACCGAATTGGAGGGAATGTTGAAGTCCCCGCGCTCGCCGCCAAAAGGCAGCATCAGTGGTAAATCGCGATTGCTGCACGTCAGGCGGATACTGAGTGTGTCGTTGTTGGAATCAATCAGTTCCAGATCCCGATCCACGACGCGGATGAACATGTTCGAGCCATCGCTTTGTCGGCTCTGCGTCGGACGTCGCCGGGCGATCCAGAAGCTCTGACCGGGGCCTTGATCACCGCGTGGTTCAAAGAACGGATGGCAGGTACCGACCTGATCGTTGCCGTTGATCTTCTTCACCCGGCGTACGCGATCGATCGAGACCACTTCGGCAGAGCTTTGCAGGCGCACATCCGGCGTTACCGCGTATTCATGCTGAACGTGGGTCAGCTTGATGGGCTCGGCCTGCTGGCGGAACAGGTTGATGATCGGCGTGCAGTTGAGCTTGAAATTGTTACGGCCGATGTTCTGGGTCAGGCGTGCCAGACGATCCGTCAGGTCGTAGTCGGAAAAGTAGAAATTGATTTCCACTTTGGCGATCTCTTTGCCAGCCAGAATACGGGCAAAGCCTGACAGGTCGAAGAACATGAACTTGTCAGGGAAGGTGAAGTATTCGTGCAGCAGTCGATAACCCAGAAACGAACGCTCCGAGTAATCCACCAGCCCTTCATCCAGACCATAACCGACAGACTTCAGGGCGTCGGCGGGCAGCACCACTTCACGAATGCGCCCTTCGTCTTCGAACGACAGGGTCGCTTTGGCCAGGTTGTTGAACAGCAGCTCATACAGTTGATGCATCAGCGTGCTTTCGCCATCAAGGAAAAAGCGCAGCCGGTCCAGTTCCATCTTGCCGAACAGGACGTCGGAGGTCGCACCCAGGCCGATGCGCAAGCGCGCAATCAGGTCTGCACTGTGGCCGTTGAACGCCGAACGCTCCATTTCAATGAACGAAGCACTTTGCACTGCCACTGGCCACAGTTCGACCGGGTAGCACGTACGAAACTTGCACACTATTCCGTCTATCGGTGTGGCGTGCAGCTCGGTGTGCCGGGCTACACGATAGGATTCGGTGACTTTTTCCTGCTTGCCCATGTTGAACTCGACGATGGACATCGAAGGGGTAGGGCGCAGGTAGTGCGGGTACAGCACCTCCAGAAACGACTCGACGATTTCAGGAAACTCATCGTCGAGTTTCTTGTGTACGCGCGCCGACAGGAACGAGAACGCCTCGATCAGACGCTCGGTATGCGGGTCTTCGCAGTTGTCGCCCTCAATCAGTAATCGCGAAGCGATCTTCGGATATTGAGCGGCAAATTCCTGGCCCAGAAAGCGCAGGTGCGAGAGTTCCTTCTCGTAATAGGGCAGCAGATCGTCGAGCATCAGTTGAGGTTCTGCACTTTGTATTCCTGAGTGTTGACCTGCAGCACGGCGTCAAAGGAAACCTGACGCGAAATGTCCTGCAGACGCAGTACTGCGTCCACACGAAAAGTCAGCATGCGCTGGCCGGTCTGTTGTGCAAGCAACTGGACTTTCACGCTGCGGAAACGTCGGTCACCGACAGAAATTGCCTTTTCCAGCTGGCGCTGAATCAAAAGACGATCCTGTGGGTCGAGCACGCTTCTACTGGTGAAGTCGGGCATACCGTAATCGAGGATGGTGCCGCTCAGATTGGCGAAACCTTCCAGCTCGTTAGCGACCAGAGACTGGCGAGTGTTCACCAGAATCTCCAGGTCACGAACGATGCTGGCCTTGTAATCGGCCAGCGAACTCAACCGTTGCGATGACGATTCCACGGACTGATGCGGACGATCGTCGAGCAACCGATCCAGCAATGAAGGCAACAGCTTGTGTTGACTACTCATGTTGCCTCCCTGGCTAAGTGTTGGATCAGCCGCGAGTCGATTGCGGCAATTCGGCGACCAGACGCAACGATGCGGTCAGTTCATCGAGTTGGTAATGCGGACGCAGGTAGGTCACGGCCTTGTAGACGCCAGGCTTGCCGGGAACTTCAAACACTTCGGCACGCGCTTCGCGCAACGGGAACTTGGCCTTGGCTTCCTGACTGGCGGTGTCATCCAGCAACACGTAGCTGGACAGCCACTTGTTGAGGAACAACTCGACATCCTTGCGCGATGCGAAACTGCCGATCTTGTCGCGCATGATCGCTTTCATGTAGTGAGCGATACGCGAGGTCGCGAAGATGTATTGCAGTTGCGCCGACAGACGCGCGTTGGCGTTGGCAATGTCGGTGTTGTACTGCTTCTGCTTCTGGGTCGACTGAGTGCCGAAGAATGCGGCATAGTCGGTGCCTTTGCAGTGCACCAGAGGAATGAACCCCAGGTCTGACAGCTCTTTTTCGCGACGGTCGGTGATGGCAATTTCAGTCGGGCATTTCAGCGCGATTTCGCCGTCATCAGTCTTGAAGGTGTGGGTCGGCAGGCCTTCGACCAGACCGCCGCCTTCCACGCCGCGGATCGCCACACACCAGCCGTAGCGGGAGAATGCATCGGTCACGCGGGTGCCCAGTGCGTAGGCAGCGTTCATCCACAAGTATTTGTTGTGGTCACGGCCGTCGACGCTTTCGACAAAGTTGAATTCTTCGACTGGCGTGGTATCCGGACCATACGGCAGGCGACCCAGCACGTGCGGCAGGGTCAGGCCGACATAGCGGGAGTCTTCAGAGGCGCGGAACGACTTCCATTTGGCATATTCGACCGTGTCGAAGATCTTCGCCAGATCGCGAGGGCCAGCCATGTCGGTGAACGAGTCCCAGCCGAACAGCTCAGCCGATGCCGCGGAAATGAACGGCGCGTGGGCGGCGGCTGCCACGTGGGAGATCTCTTCCAGCAGGTACATGTCTTCCGGGCTGCGGTTGAACTCGTAGTCCCCCAGCAACATACCGAACGGTGCACCACCGAAGGTGCCGTACTCTTCTTCGTAGATCTTCTTGAACAGTGCGCTCTGGTCGAATTCGGACGACGCCTTGAGGTCTCGCACAAGGTCTTTTTTCGACGCATTGAGCAGGTGAATCTTCAGCGTGGTGCTGGTCTCGGTCTGGTCAACCTGATACTTCAGGCCGCGCCAGGACGCTTCCAGCTGCTGGAACTCACGGGCGTGCATGATTTCGTTCATCTGCTCGGAGAGCATCGAATCGATCTCGGCAATACGCGCGTCGAGTACGGCGATCAGGTCTTTGCTCGGCGTCATCTCGCCTTCCAGCACCTGGGCCACGAGTTCGCCGATCAGGTCGCGGGTACGAGTGCGCTCGGTTTCTGAGCGCGCAACGCGGCTTTCGGAAATGATGCTGTCGAGCAGGGAGGATTGCGGTGCCAGGTTTTCAACTTCAACCAGAGCGCTGTCCTGCTGAGTCACGGTTTGCTTATCGGTCATCGTCAGGCTCCTCCTTACTCTTTACTGTCGGTGGCTGGAACGGCGGCTTCACGGCCGAATTCCTTGCCCAGGGTTTTCAGCTTTTCGGTGTTCTGCAACACGTCCATCAGCAGCTCTTCAAGCTTGTCGTTGCCACCCATCTTGTTGCGCAGGTCAGCCAGCTTGTTGCGCACTTCCAGCAGCTTGCGCAGCGGTTCGACCTGACGCACGACGTTCTGCGGCTCGAAGTCTTCCAGCGCATTGAAGTTCAATTCGACGCCAAGCTGAGTCCCGTTCTTGGCCAGGGTGTTGTCGACGCGATACGCCAGGCGCGGCTTGATGCCTTTAAGGACGCCGTTGAAGTTGTCGCGATCGATGAAGATGAACTTGCGATCCTTGAGCTTGGGCAGCGGCTCCAGGGGGTTGCCGGAGAAATCGCCTAGAACGCCTACAACGAATGGCAGCTCTTTCTTTTCCTGAGCGTCGCCGATATCAACGTCGTAAGTGATATGGACCCGAGGCGCGCGAACGCGGTCAAGTTTGTGCTGGGTACTTTCCTTCTTCGCCATCGTCATCTCCTGTGCGAGCAACTCGCTGCAAGTCGTTTGCGTACCGGGCCTGGACAGGCCGGGCGCGATTAGAGTCCTTCAATCGTCAGCAAAAGGCGCTGACGGATTTCATCGTTCATTTCCAGAATGTTTTCGTGCCCGACCAACTCTTCGAAGCTTGTATTGCCTGCGATCTGCGTGCTGTTGCGAATGACCGACTCATCCGGCAGCTCGGAGCGCACCGGTGAGCTGATCACGCAGAACGGCAGATCGCCGAAGTCTTTCAAGCGCTCGAAACTGACCGGGAAGCGCAACCCTTCGAAAAGGCGGCTCATGCCCGGTGACTTGCTCAGGCAATAGAACAGGACCAGATAATGCACAACGTAGCGATACAGCTCGGCGCTACTGCGATTCGGGTCCTTGATTACCTTGCGAAACTGCGCCAGATCGAAGGAGTTGAAGCCCACCACCCAGCGCACCGGGCTGGTGATGCGTATGGTCTGCCCGCTTTGTGACAGCACCATGTCGTATTCGAGCGGGAACAGCTCGGGCGTCGTACTGATCAGGTTGAGCGGCACTTCCAGTTCATTGACCAGCTTGAACGGCTCTGCCGATGCAATGCGGTCATAGAGCTCCTTGAGCTCCTTGAAATGGTGCTGAGTTTCTCGACCGCTGCTGCGTTGCGCGCCCTGCAGGTATTCACCGAAGAATGTCTGCGGGCGTATCAGCAACGCGAGGGTCGACAGATAGTCGGACGCCTGCACCTTGAGCGCGTCGGAAATAGCGCGCGTCTGCTTGCGCAGCTTGATCAATGCTTCTATATCGAACGTCTGAGTCATCGGTACATCGTCCTTGAACCCTTCACGACCGCTTCCCGGATCAGACCGGGGACGGGGAAGAGTTGCGAATTTCTCGACTGCACACCTGCTCATGAAGTGGTTTTGCCATGTGCGTAAAGCAAAACGCACCGCCACTATGAGGAAGGATTTGGTGCTGGCATATAGATGTCGTCTAGCCAGCAGTGTGGTCTATGGCACTATTTTCAGTAGGAAAGTTCCTACAGACGGTGGATATTTTCTCGGTTTTGTTACAGTAAGCAATGATTGCTATGAGCCACTACTGGTTAATATTGCAGCAGTAATATAGCCGTAAGCCTTGATTTATAAGGGCTTTGGAGCGTTATCTGGATCCGATTTTGAACGCAATTAAGCTTAAAAAGGTAAACTTATTTGCCCGCTGTTTGCGCCGTCGAGACGATAAAATCACGATGCCGTCTTGTGAGCTGATATTTCTAGGATGAGGGATGATGGCACCGCCAGTGGTGCAGGTGGCAGCAGGAGAGTGAGTGAGCGCACGCCGATTGTTGCCGAGCGCAAGTAGGAAGGTGCTTGCTGATAAACGTCCCCGGACTTTCTTGCAGCAAACAAAAAACCCGCCGAAGCGGGTTTTTCCAAGACCATCCCGACTTCCTGTCGGACGCCTCCCAGGCGATGGTCGATCATCCTTGATCCTGGTGAACTCCCTGTTCACCACTTGATGGATCCAATCTTATGCGCCGCGTGCAGGTTCGGAAATAGCCAAGTTGCCCCGCCGCGTGTAAGCCTTTCGCTATACCTCACATGTTCATGCTCGAACAGCGAGGTGAGGGGCAGGGATGCTGGCGTCAGGAAATATTTTGCATCTGCAGGTTTGCCGACAGCAAAAATCGCAGGCAATAAAAAACCCGCCGAAGCGGGTTTGTACCAAGACCATTCCAACTCCCTGTCGGCTGCCTTCCCGGCGATGGTCGATCGTCCCTGATCCTGGCGAACTCCTTGTTCGCCAGTTGTTGGATCCAATCTTACGGCGCTGATAGCAGGTGAAAAATAGCCAACCTTCCCTATTGCGTGTAAGCCTTTGGCTATACATGTGTAAGGTTTTGTATGTGGATGGCCGTGAACGTACGCATCAAAAAACCGGTTTTAGCGGCGAAACAGTTGCTCCAGAGGGGTTCAAGGTGTTGCTAAGGCGAGAAAGTCGCCGCCACTTCACAATAACGCTGCTCGGCATTTTTACTGTCCTCGTCGCGATTTCGGGCAGCACGTTTGGTCCACTCCCGGCATTCCTCCTTGAAGTTGACCTGCGCAGCCTTGCGACACTCGCGCCGTTCGAATGAGCGAATGGCGAAGTTTTCGCAGACGCTGTCGCCGTCGATGGTGTTGCCGTAAACCCGCCACTGCGCCCGATAGCGGTTTCTGCCGTCCCATTCACGGATGGAGGCCGTTGCGACGCTGTAGGGCCGAGCCGGGCGAGCGGGGTTGCGTGCAGCGTTGGCCTTGAAGTCGGCCATGTAGTCTGCGGACACCATGCCTTTCGCCGGTTCTGCCTGAGCGGGACGAGGGACCTGGCCAAAGCGACAGTTCAACACGCTCTCATCAATGACATTGCCGCTTTTCATGCAGTTATCCAGCGGCTGCACGGCGGCGGGCTGTTCCCTGGTTGCGGCGACAGGTAAAAGGTCGGGTGCCTTGGTCGACGGCGCCGGCGCGGGGCTTGCCACCATTGTCGGTTCGCTGTCGATCATGGTGGTCTCTGGTTCAGGTGCAGGTCGCTCGACAGGTGGTGCCAGTGCCACCTTTGGGCTTCGTGCATGACACACAACCAACCCGGCCAGGCAACCCGTAACGATAAGGCCTGCCAGCCATAGCCAGTAGGACCGCGACTTGTCCGGTCGAGCGCTGAGTTTACGGCTTGGATGTGCGCCCAGAACGACATCGACCTGGCCCGGCACAAGGCGCTGAATGCGGATGATCCCGTCGTCTTCGGGTTGCTGTGTGGAATCCATTCCTGCTCCAGATCAAGCGGTATGAAGGTGAGCGCCGCGCCTGCTGACGCAGCAGGCATGAAATCTCAACGTTATCGGCCACGCGCCGTGTTTCTGTAACGCTTTGGTGGTGTATGCATTTGGCCTGTCGCGCTAAGGTTGGGACCGTTTTGTTTGACTGATGGATGAACCGCGAATGCACCAGCGTCTTGAGCAGGTTTTTGGTTACACGCAGTTCCGGCCAGGCCAGGAGGCAGCGATCAGCGCCGTGCTGGCCGGACGCTCGGCTGCGGCAATTTTCCCGACGGGCTCAGGCAAGTCGCTATGTTACCAATTGCCTGCGCTACTGCTGCCCAATCTGACGCTGGTGGTTTCGCCGTTGCTGGCGCTGATCCAGGATCAGCTTGCCTTTTTGCACCGCCACGGCATTGCCGCAGCAAGCATTGATTCGGCGCAAAGCCGCGATGACGTCGCCGACGTCATCGCACGCGCACGCTCCGGAGAGCTGAAGATCCTGATGATCTCGGTCGAGCGCCTCAAGAACGAACGTTTCCGCAACTTCATCGCCCAGGTGCCGATTTCCTTGCTGGTGGTCGACGAGGCGCACTGTATTTCGGAGTGGGGGCATAACTTCCGGCCTGATTATCTGAAGCTGCCGGACTACCAGCGCGAATTCAACATCCCTCAGGCACTGCTGCTGACCGCGACCGCGACACCGCAGGTCATTACCGACATGCAGGACAAATTCGCCATTGCCCCGGAGGACGTCATCACCACCGGCTTCTACCGCGCCAACCTGCACCTGTTGGTCAGGCCGGTCAGCGGGCGTGACAAAAGGCGCATGCTGGTCGAGTGGCTCAATGAGCGGCGCGGCCAACCGACAATCGTTTACGTGACGCTGCAAAAGACCGCCGAGCATGTCGCCGCGCACCTTGAGCAGAATGGCCTGCCCGCCAGTGCTTACCATGCCGGGCTGCCCAATGATCAGCGCGAGTCGATTCAGAAGCGTTTCATGGGCGGCAGCCTGAACTGCATCGTGGCGACCATTGCGTTCGGAATGGGTATCGACAAAAGCGACATCCGTAATGTGGTGCATTTCGACCTGCCCAAATCCATCGAGAACTACAGCCAGGAAATCGGCCGGGCAGGGCGCGATGGTGGTGCCTCGGATTGTCTGGTGCTGGCCAACCGCGACAGCCTCAATGTGCTGGAAAACTTTGTGTATGGCGACACGCCGGAGCGCGAAGGTATCGCCCGTGTGCTGGCGGATCTGCTCGATGCACGCCATGACGGGCAGTGGGAGTTTCTGCTCGGGCCGCTGGCGGATCTCAGCAATATCCGTCAGCTACCGTTGAAGACCCTGCTGGTGCAGCTGGAACTGCGCGGAATCATCGCACCGCGTTACGCTTACTTCGCCGAGTACCGCTTCAAGTTTCTGCTTCAGCCGCACGACCTGATGGCGCGTTTCGAGGGTGAGCGGCGCGAATTCGTTCAGGCGTTGATCGATACGTCCAGCCGGGCGCGTACCTGGGCCACGGTCAACTTTGACGCGATGTACCAGCAATACGGTGCCGAGCGTGGGCGGGTGGTCAAGGCGCTGGATTACTTTCAGGAAAAGGGCTGGATCGAGCTCGAAAGCAAGCAGATGACCGAGGTCTACAGCGTGTTGCGCAGTGACTTTGACCCGCAGGCGCTGAGCGTCGAGCTGCACGATTATTTCGCCCACCACGAGGCCACTGAAGTTGCGCGCATTCATGCAATGCTTGAGGTGTTCTCCAGTGATCAGTGCCTGACTCATCGATTGGCGCGCTACTTCGGTGATCACAATGCGCCCGAGCAATGCGGCCATTGCTCGGTCTGTCACGGTCAGATCGCCCATCTTCCACAGCCTCCAGCGTTGGAGCCTCTGGAGGGCCGGGATTTTCAGCAGGTGTGCGGCGATTTTATCCACAAGCATCAGGACTACACCGGCCAGCCGCCCAGCGCCGAATGCCTGACGCGCTTTCTGTGCGGCATCAGCGTGCCTTTGTTCACCAAACTCAAGGCTCGCGCCACCGGCGGTTTTGCCTTGCTGGAGGATTATCCGTATGCGCAGGTGAGGGCGTGGGTGCAGGCGATGCTCTAAAACAAACCCGGCCGCTCAAGAGCGGCCGGTTTTGATTCATCAGTAAATCAGTAAATAGCGGCTGTATCAGTCACGATGACGACGATGGCCGTGGTGCTTCGGGCGACGGTCATGATCGCGGTAGTAGCGACGATCATCACGGCCACCTCGATAACGACGATCATCGCTGCGGCTTTCGTTGCCCATGTAGTTGCCAAGTGCGGCACCACCACCGCCGCCCACCGCCGAGCCGATCAGGCTGCCGGTGCTGCCGCCAACGCTGCGGCCTACAACGTTACCGCCTGCTGCGCCCAGACCGCCGCCAATGGCTGCTTCTGTACGGTTGCGACGGTCTGCACCGACCGCACCGCCAGCTGCGCCACCCAGGCCAGCGCCAATCGCTGAACCGGTGCTGCCGCCGAGCTGTTGACCGACGACCGAGCCGAGTACCCCACCCAATGCTCCGCCTGCGCCTGATTCGAGGTTGCCTGCAGAGGCTGCACCGCTGATCAAGGCAAGAGACAACAACAGTATCGAGGAATACTTCATGTATGGAATCTCATAGGGATGACGGCGCGATCTTGGTGTCAAGTGAAGAATGTAGCAATGCAAATCCGACGAGTAACACGATTGCCACACAAACTGCTAAGTTATTGTTTTGGCTAAGGAACTTAAGTCGGAAAAGAGAGTCTGAGGTTACTTGTGAAAGGCCCGTTTCCAGCGAAACGGGCCTTTTTTGTGGGCGTCTTTTAAGGACGTCAGATGATGCGGGCGGACTCTGCCGATCGCTCAAGACGGATGGCTACGAACTTCGACGTTGGCGTGCTGCTGCCATCGCCAACGCTTTCCAGCGGTACCAGCGGGTTGACCTCTGGGTAGTAGGCCGCAGCCTGACCGGCCGGAATGTCGAACGCCAGCAGGGTGAAGCCTTTGACGCGGCGCTCGCGGTTGTCGCTCCAGATTGAGATCACGTCAGCTTTCTGACCCGGCTGAAAGCCCAGACGAATGATGTCGGCTTCGTTGACGAACAGCACATCACGCTGGCCTTTGACGCCGCGATAACGGTCGTCCAGGCCATAGATGGTGGTGTTGTACTGATCGTGCGAGCGCATCGATTGCATGATCAGGTCCGGAATCTGCCCGGTCGAGCTGATGTCTTCATGGATCAGGCTCAGCGGCAACGCGTTGGACTTGAAGTTGGCGCGCGTCGAGGCTGTGTTCCAGCGGCGTGCACCGGCGGCGTTGCCCAGGTAGAAGCCACCCGGATGTTTTACGCGCTCGTTGAAGTCCTTGAAACCGGGGATGGTATCGGCGATCAGGTCGCGAATGCGGTCGTAGTCTTCGACCAGCCACAACCAGTCCACAGGTGCCTTGCCCAGTGTTGCGTTGGCGATACCGGCGATGATCGCAGGCTCGGAACGCATCTGCTTCGACGACGGCTTCAACTGTCCGTTGGACGCGTGGACCATGCTGAACGAATCTTCCACCGTCACGGCTTGTGGGCCGTTGGCCTGGATGTCGATGTCGGTACGGCCGAAGCACGGCAGGATCAGCGCGTCCTTACCATGGAACAGGTGGCTGCGGTTCAGTTTGGTGCTGATCTGTACGGTCAGGTCGCAGTTGCTGAGGGCTTCTGCAGTGCGATGGCTGTCCGGTGTTGCCTGGGCGAAGTTGCCGCCCAGCGCGATGAACACCTTGGCGCGACCTTCGGCCATGGCGTGAATGGCTTCGACCACGTTGTGGCCATTTTCGCGGGGCACTTTGAACTGGAAGCGTTTCTCCAGAGCATCGAGCAGGAACACCGGTGGGCGCTCGTTGATGCCCATGGTGCGGTCACCCTGCACGTTACTGTGACCGCGCACCGGGCACAGGCCTGCGCCTGGACGGCCAATGTTGCCGCGCAGCAGCATCAGGTTGGCGATTTCCTGAATGGTCGCAACCGAATGGCGGTGCTGGGTGATACCCATTGCCCAGCACATGATGACGTTCTTGCCCTTGGCGTACATGCGTGCTGACTGTTCGATGTCAGTAAGCGGCAGGCCGGACTGCTCGACAATCTCGTCCCAGGACGTGTCATCGATGGCGGCCAGGTATTCAAGCACGCCTTCGGTGTGTTCGTTGAGGAACGCGTGATCAAAGACCGACGGCTCATTCGCCAGCTGTGCATCACGCTCCCATTGCAGCAGGAACTTGGCCATGCCGCGCAACAGCGCCATGTCGCCGCCCAGGGCAGGGCGGAAGTAGGCGGTGTTGGTCGGACGGTCACCGTTGGTGAGCATTTCGACCGGGTGCTGAGGGTGCTGGAAACGCTCCAGACCACGCTCTTTCAACGGGTTGACGCACACCACCTGCGCGCCGCGTTGTACCGCTTCACGCAGGGGTTCCAGCATGCGCGGGTGGTTGGTGCCGGGGTTCTGGCCGAGGACGAAGATGGCGTCGGCGTGTTCGAAGTCTTCGAACGTCACGGTGCCCTTGCCCACGCCGACGCTTTGCGACAGCGCTACACCACTGGCTTCGTGGCACATGTTCGAGCAGTCCGGGAAGTTGTTGGTGCCATAGGCGCGCACGAACAACTGATACAGGTACGCCGCTTCGTTGCTGGCGCGACCCGAGGTGTAGAACTCGGCCATGTTCGGGCTGGGCAGGTTCTTCAGGTGCTTGGCGATCAGCGCGAATGCGTTGTCCCAGCTGATCGGCTTGTAACGGTCAGTTTCGGCATCGTAGGCCAGAGGCTCGGTCAGGCGGCCCTGATACTCAAGCCAGTAGTCGCTCTGCTCCAGCAATGCACTGACGCTGTAGCGGGCGAAGAAGGCCGGATCGACACGGCGTTTGGTGGCTTCCCAGTTGACCGCCTTGGCGCCGTTCTCGCAGAACTTGACCATGCCGCTTTCCGGCGAATCGCCCCACGCGCAGCCAGGGCAGTCGAAGCCGCCATTCTGGTTGGTCTTGAGCATCATGCGCAGGTTCTTCAGCGCGTTGTCACTGCCCAGCCAGTGTTGCGTCACGCTGATCAGTGCGCCCCAGCCGCCTGCCGCACCTTTGTATGGCTTGTAGCGGGGGATAGGTGTCTTGTCGGCTTGATGATGAGTGCTCACGCTTGAATCTCCATCGCAGGGCTATAGACCCGCGGCGCACTGTGCTGCGGCAGGTGAATTAAATTGAGGTTGTGGCGGCGGGCCCATTGCAGGGCCAGGCCGGTGGGCGACGACAGGCTGACCAGGGTCTGGATGCCGGCGCGCAATACTTTCTGAATCAGTTCCAGGCTGCAGCGGCTGGTCACGATGGCGACGCCGCCTGCCAAGGGGATGTCCTGACGGATCAATGCGCCGATCAGCTTGTCCAGCGCGTTATGGCGGCCAATGTCTTCACGTCCCAGCAACAGCTGGCCGTTACCGTCCATGAACACCGCAGCATGCACAGCGCCACAATGGCGGCCAAGCGGCTGGAACTCACCGATGCGCTGACGCAGGCCTTCCAGCCACTCAATCGGCGGCAAGGTTGCGCCGGGCAACACGTTCAGCTCGGGCAGTGCCTGCTCTACCGCTTCAACGCCACAGAGCCCGCAACCGCTGGTGCCGGCCAGTTGCCGACGTTGTTGCTTGAGTTCCCAGAAGGCACGGCTGGCGATTTCGACTTCGGCCTGCATCGCCGAGTCGCAACCGCTGATTTTGAAGTCGTAGATTTCGTCCTGCGAGGCAATGATGCCGCTGCCCAGGCTGAAGCCGACGATAAAGTCTTCCAGATCGGTGGGGCTGACCAGCATGACTGCCTGGCTGATGCCGTTGTAGGCAATCGCCAGTGCCACTTCTTCGGCAAGTTCGTTACGTGCAGAGTCCGTGCCCTCGAGGTTCGAGTAGCTGTAAGACTGGCTTGCTTCGGGGGCTGGCGTAGCAAAGGACGCCGAGCTGACCTTGCGCGTAACGGGCATGGGCTGAAATACCGGCAGAATGACATCTGCAAGACTAGGCCCGTTCTGGTAAGCCGTCTAATCGCTAGTGCTGATGTGCCGATAGATGACGTCGATCAACGCTCTAGCGCGGCATTTCTGCTACCAGTGCAAAGCAGGCTTCAGCCAGTGCCGAGCGCGGTGCACTGCGGCGCATGATCAACCCCAGCCGGGCCAGCGTACGGGCGTCGGCGATCGGGTGCAGGCGCAAATGCTCGGTGAGCGTTTCCAGGCCGCCATCCAGCGGCATGATCGCGCAGCAAAAACCGCCATGGACGGCCTGCAGCAACTGATGAACGGCATCGGTCTGGATCAATGGATTGGGCTGAAGGCCACGGCTGTGGAAGTTGTGATCGATCGATTGGCGAAAATGCATGCCGCTGGTCAGAGTGCCCAGCGGCAATTCGACCAGATCGGCCCAACTCAACGGTTCGTCACCAAAGGTAAAGTGCCGACGGTCATACAGCAGCCCCATGCGCGTGTCGTCCAGGGTCAGCGAGTCGAAGCGTTCGGTGTCCAGCCGTTCCAGGTACGAAACGCCCAGATCGATACGATTGCTCGCCAGTTGTTCCAGCACCTGCTCGGAACTCAGTGACGACAGCTCGAAGCGCAGATTGGGGTGCATCTGGTGCAGCCGGTGCAGCAATGGCAGCGGATCGAAGCTCGACAGCGGCACTACACCCAAGCGCAGTGTGCCGACCAGATGCCCCCGGCAGGCAGCCGCTTCCGCCTGCAGGCCGTCGTAGGCCGCCAGTACCGTGCGTGCCCAGGCCAACACGCGTTCGCCAGGCGCAGTAAAGCCTTCAAAACGCTGGCCCCGATTGACCAGGGGCAAACCGAGCTCTTCTTCCAGATTGCGCAGGCGCATCGACAAGGTGGGCTGGGTGATATTGCAACGCGCAGCCGCATGGCCGAAGTGCCTCGTTTCATCGAGGGCGATCAGAAACTTAAGTTGCTTGATGTCCATATTCACTCCGCTGGGCCGTCCAGACAGCCGATTCTACGCGTTCAGGCTTAAGGATGGAGCACGCCCTTGATCAGCTCCCGATAATCGTCCACCGCAGCGAACTCTTCAGTGTCTTTCGGGCCTTTCTGGCTGTTGGGCTGGCTGACAGCCAGCAAATGGGCTACACCAAAGTGGCGGGCGCTGCGCAGGATCGGCAAGGTGTCGTCGATAAACAGACTGCGTGCCGGGTCGAAGGCTGTTTCGGCCTTCAAGGCGTCCCAGAAATGCTGGCTTTCCTTGGGAAAGCCGTAATCGTGAGAGCTGATCAGGCGTTCGAAATAAGGCGCCAGCTCGATTCGCTCCATCTTCAGCGACAACGAATCGCGGTGCGCGTTGGTGATCATGATCACCCGTTTGCCCGCTTGCTTGATGGCGGCGAGAAAGGTCTCGGCGTCCGGGCGCAGTGCAATCATGTGCGCAATTTCGCGTTTCAGGTCGCGAACCGACAGTTTAAGCTCGGCGCTCCAGAAGTCCAGGCAGTACCAATTGAGCGTGCCCGCGTTGTTTTCGAACAGCGGTTTCAACTCCAGCCAGGCCATGGCGAAGCTGATGCCGTGTAGCTCGGCATACCGCTGCGGCAGGTGTTGCATCCAGAAGTGTTCGTCGTAATGCAGGTCGAGCAACGTGCCGTCCATATCCAGCAGGACGGTATCGATTTCGCTCCAGGGCATGGAAAGCATTCAGGCCTCGTCAGGGGTTGAGAGCGGGTAAGCATATCCGACACAGACATCGGGAAAAGCTCGGTATAGTACCTCGTTCATGTAAAGGAGCCTGTCATGCGTCAGAAACCTACCGTACTTGCCCGTGCAATTGTCGCCAGTAGTCGTCTGTTCCGCGTTGAAGAGCTGCAACTGCGCTTTGCCAATGGCGTCGAGCGGACCTACGAGCGTCTGGCCAGCCGGGGGACGGGGCCCGGCGCGGTGATGATCGTGGCCATGCTCGATGCCAACCACGCGGTATTGATCGAAGAATATTGCGGTGGTACCGATGCCTACGAGCTGTCCCTGCCCAAGGGGCTGATCGAGCCCGGCGAAGACGTGCTGGCAGCCGCCAACCGCGAACTCAAGGAAGAAGCCGGTTTTGGTGCCCGGCAACTGGAATTGTTGACTGAACTGTCGCTGTCCCCCGGTTACATGAGCCAGAAAATTCAGGTGGTCCTCGCCACTGACCTTTATGAAGAGCGGCTGGAAGGCGACGAGCCCGAGCCAATCCGGGTCGACCGGATCAACCTGCGCGAGCTGTCGAGTCTTGCGCAGAATGCCCAGTTCAGTGAAGGCAGGGCGCTTGCTGCGCTGTACCTGACCCGTGACCTGCTAGCCCAGCGTGGATTGTTCCAGCCATGACCGATTCGTTACAAAACCTGCCACATCCGCTGCTCGCCCCGGTGATTGAACTGGCCCGCCTGGCGGGCGAGGTGATCCTGCCGTTCTGGCGAGCCAATGTCACCGTCACCACCAAGACCGACGACTCGCCAGTGACCGCCGCCGACCTGGCAGCCCACCAGGTTTTGGTCGAGGGCTTGCAGGCGCTTGATCCGAGCATTCATGTGCTCTCTGAAGAAGATGCCGACATCCCGCTCAGCGAGCGAGCGAAATGGGAGCGCTGGTGGCTGGTCGATCCGCTGGACGGCACCAAGGAGTTCATCTCCGGCAGTGAAGAGTTCACCGTCAACGTCGCGCTGATTGAACACGGCCGTGTGGTGTTCGGTGTGGTGTCGATGCCCACCAACAACCGTTGTTACTTCGGCGGTGCAGGGCTGGGTGCCTGGCGCAGCGATGACATCGACCACATCCAGCCGATTGCCGTGCGCACTCAGCCGGGCGAAGGGCAGACCTTTACCGTGGTCGCCAGCCGCCGCCATTCCAGTCCGGAGCAGGAGCATTTGCTGGCTGGCCTGTCGAGCGGGTTTGGGCATTTGCAGCTGACCAATATCGGCAGCTCATTGAAATTCTGCCTGCTGGCCGAAGGTGCTGCCGATTGCTACCCGCGACTGGCCCCGACTTCGCAATGGGACACCGCTGCGGCGCAAGGCGTGCTTGAAGGCGCTGGTGGCGAAGTTCTGCAACTGGACGGCAAACCGTTCAGCTACCCGGCACGCGAATCGCTGCTCAACCCGTTCTTCCTGGCGTTGCCTGCCAACGCCGAATGGCGCGACAAACTGCTGGTGCTTGCGCAGTCCTGAGGCCGGCTTCAAGGCCTCTGCCCGGCGGGCGTGGGAGCGAGCCGGGCGACGCTTCGCGTGCTCGCGAAGGTGATTGTTCAAGCGATGAATTTTCGCAGATTGCACTGGCCTCTTCGCGAGCAAGCTCGCTCCCACAGGTCTGCGTACAGTGCATCCAATGCGTGCAGCCTCACTGGCGCAACACGAACTGCTCGACAAAGCGCACGGCCTGTTCTTCGCTTGATACAAGTATGCAGGGGCGAGCGCGCTCCCACAGGTCTGCATATGGGGGTGAGACAGTTTCACCAGTGCATCAACTGCGCGCAGCCTCACTCACCTGTGCAACACAAACTGCCCGACAAAACGAACAGCCTGTTCTTTGCTGTCCTGCTCGCTGATGCCGGTGTGCAGGGTCAGGCGGGCGCGGCCTCGGCGTTGGTAGGTGGCGATGAATTTGTCCCACTGCGCCAGCTCTGGCGCGTCGCAGCGGACGATGGCGTCGCTGCGTACCGGCAGTGGATAACTGATCTGCCCGTCCTGAATCACGATATGCCCATCGCTGATCCCGGCCTCGCGTAGCCGCAGGTGCAGCCAGCCCCAGCCCGCCAACACTGCGCCGCAATACAGGCTGCCGCCGAACAGCGTGTTCTTGTGATTGACGTTGGGTGCCAGTGGCAGGTGCAGGCGCAGAGTCTGGTTGTGCCAGTCGATCACGCGCATGCCCATTTCGCGGGTCAGCGGAATGTCGTGGTGCAGCACCTGCTCAAGCTCGCGGGCTGCGTCATGCTCAGGCTCAATCGTTGTCATCGGAAGCTCCGCTGCTGTCGCCAAACGTCAGGCCGTGTTTACGCAGTTTGTCGTGCAGGGTTTTGCGCGGCACACCCAGCGCTTCCGCCAGGCTGCGAACCGAACTGTGCGGCCGAGCCAGCTCGGCGGCGATCAAGGCCCGTTCGAAGCTTTCCACCTGATCACTCAAGCCGCCGCCCGGCGGTGGTGCCTGCTCTGCATCGCCGCCTTCCAGCTCCAGCTCGAGACCCAGCGCAAAGCGTTCGGCAGCGTTTTGCAGTTCCCGGACGTTGCCCGGCCAGTTATGACGCAACAACAGCGCCCGCTGGCCGGGCTTGAGTTCGTGCTTGGGAATGCCGTGGCGCATGCTCGCCGCATCAGCGTAATGTTCGAACAGCATCAGCGCGTCTTCGCCACGTTCGCGCAGCGGTGGGATACGCAGCGAGGCCACGTTCAGCCGGTAATACAAGTCCGCCCGGAAGCGGCCCTGATCAGCCGCCTGCCGCAGGTCCTCCTTGGTCGCCGCAATGATGCGGATGTCCAGCGGGATCTGCTGATTGCTGCCCATCCGCTCGACCACGCGCTCCTGCAACAGGCGCAGCAGTTTGACCTGTACGTCCAGGCTCATGCTTTCGATTTCATCGAGGAACAGTGTGCCGCCGTTGGCAAACTCGAACTTGCCGATACGTCGCTTCTGCGCGCCGGTAAAGGCACCGGGCTCATGGCCGAACAGCTCGCTTTCCACCACCGATTCAGCCAGCGCCCCGGCGTTGATCGCCACGAACGGGCCGCTGCGGCGGTTGGACAGGTCGTGCAGTGCGCGCGCCACCACTTCTTTACCCGCACCGGTTTCGCCGAGGATCAACACGTCAGCGCGAGTCCCGGCCAACGCCCCGATCTGCTCGCGCAGACGCAGGATTGGCGGTGACTGACCGATCAGCCGTGTGCTCAATTGCTGGCGATCGCTCAGGGCCAGGCGCAGGCTGCGGTTATCCAGCACCAGACGGCGCAGCGCCAGAGCCCGGCGCACGCTGTCGAGCATGGCGTCGCTGGCGAAGGGCTTTTCCAGAAAATCGTAGGCTCCGGCGCGCATGGCTTTGACCGCCAGCGGCACATCGCCGTGACCGGTGATCAGCAGCACCGGCAGGTCGGGGTCCTGCGCGTGAAGCTGGTCGAGCAGTTCCAGGCCATCCATGCCCTGCATGCGGATATCGCTGACCACCACGCCTGGCCAGTCGCGGCCGATGCGTTCGGCCAGCCCGGTTGCCTCGGACAGCGACAGAACGTTCAGTCCAGCCAGGTCCAGCGTCTGGCGAAGCGCCTGACGCAGGTGCGAGTCGTCGTCGATCAGCACCACCTGAATCTGGCTGTCGATGGCTGTGTCCGAACTCATGCGGAAAGGTCCTCTGGCGGTTGAAGATTGGCCCCGGAAGCGCCGGCACGCAGGCGCAGGGTAAGCACTGCGCCGCCGCTCGGATGGTTGGCGAACAGCAATTCGCCGCCCAGCGCGCGCATCAGCGTATCGCAGATCGCCAGACCCAGGCCAAGGCCCTGAGTGCGGGTCTTGGTCGTGAAGAACGGCTCGCGGGCCCGCGCCAGTGCTTCCTGAGAAAATCCGGGGCCGTTGTCACGAATGTACAGATTGACGCCCTCGGCAGTTTGCTCGGCACTTATCCACAGCCTGCGCGGCGGGCCTTTTTCGGTGAGGGCGTCCAGCGCGTTGGCGATCAGATTACCGAGCACCTGACGCAGACGGGTTTCACCGGCCTGTACCCACAGCGTTGCGTCCGGCAGGTCTCGGATGAGTTCGACTTCCATGGCGCGCCGCCGCTTGGCCAGCAACGCCAGCGCATCGTCCAGCGCCGGTTGCAGCGCTACGCTTTCAGGGGCGTGCCGGTCACGGCGGGCGAAGGCGCGCAAGTGAGCAATGATCGAGGCCATGCGCCCGGTCAGCTCGCTGATCAGCTTGAGGTTGCCGCGTGCGTCTTCGGTGCGCTGATGATCAAGCAGCACTTCGGCGTTTTCGGCGTAACTGCGGATGGCGGCCAAGGGCTGATTCAATTCGTGGCTGATGCTCGCTGACATGGTGCCCAGCGCGGTCAGCTTGCTGGTCTGCACCAGTTCGTCCTGAGCCTGCACCAGTTCCTGCTGCGCCTGTTCGCGCTCCAGCACTTCCTGACGCAGACGACTGTTGAGCCCTTCCAGATCGCTGGTGCGCTCGATAACCCGCATTTCCAGCTCGCGACGTGCCTTGGCTTCGAAGGCGATGCGGTCCAGATAATGACGGCGACGCTGCATCATCAGCCCCAGCAACAACATCAGCACCAGAAGCGCTGCGCCGCCAATCGCCACCACCGTGCGTACCTGGCGGTCGACAAGGGCGCGAGGCGCGAGAATGTTGACGTTCCAGCCGGTTTCTTCGATGGCCTGAGTCTGGGTCAGCCAGGCGTGTTCATCAATCCTCAGCGGCCGTGGATCGCGGGTCGGGTAGGACTGAATCGCGACGATGGCTTTTTTCTCGTCATCGGTCAGGTCGCGGGTCGCTCGAAAGCGCCACTCAGGGTTGGAGGTCAGGATTACCACGCCGTTCTGATCGGTCAGCAGCAGTTGCTCGGGCGTCTTGCCCCACAGGGTTTCGGTGTGGTCCAGGTCGACCTTTATCACCAGCACGCCGATCACCCGATCACCATCGCGCACCGGGCCTGCGAAGAAGTAACCACGCTTGGCCGACGTGGTGCCAAGGCCGAAGAAGCGCCCGGTTCTGCCCGCCAGCGCATCAATGAAATAGGGCCTGAAGGAAAAGTTTCGGCCGATGAAGCTGTCTTTCTGTTCCGAGTTCGAAGCGGCCAGGGTCAAGCCGTTGGCGTCCATCAGGTACATGACGTCGGCACCGGTCTGGCGCGTTATCTCGCTGAGTAGACGATTGGCGTTTTTCAGCGTGGTGACATCGCTCGGTGCGGCCAGTGCGCCGCGCAATGCGGGCAGGTCGCCGAGAATCTGCGGCAGGGTTTCATAACGGTGCAGGGTGCCGAGCAGGTTGGCGACGTACAGGTCCAGGGTCTGGCGGTTCTGGTTGGCCAGCACGCTGCGGTAATAACGTTCGGCCAGATGCTCCAGCGGCCACAGCAGCGGTGCCAGGCACAGTGCCAGAAGGGCAAGGCTGCGCCAGCGAGGGCGAGGCGGCAGAGCAGCAGAAGTCATGGTCATGGATTGGCCGTCGCCGAAGGGTTGGCGATGCCTGTCGGCGACAAGGCCGGTACAGGCAACAGAAACACCCGGTCGATCCTGACGTGGGCATCAGGCGCGTATTATGCCCGCCGCTTGCTTGTCAGGCATCCGGACATTACGCCGGGTGGCCTGTGATCATGTGTTCAGGGAAACAGATCGGCTTCTTTCAGGCGTTTGCCTTGCTGGTCTTTGGCCGACAGATTGGGCTGGCCGTCGAATTGCCAGTCGATGGCCAGGTCCGGGTCGTTCCAGGCGATGCAACGCTCAGCTGACGGCGTATAGTAGTCGGTGGTCTTGTAGAGAAACTCGGCATTCTCGCTGAGTACTACGAAGCCATGCGCAAAACCTTCCGGCACCCACAGCTGCCGGGCGTTTTCAGCGGACAGCTCGACGCCGACCCACTGACCGAAGTTCGGCGAACTGCGGCGAATGTCCACGGCCACATCCAGCACCTTGCCAACGGTGACGCGCACCAGTTTGCCCTGGGCGTTTTCGATCTGGTAATGCAGGCCGCGCAGCACGCCTTGCTGCGAACGCGAGTGGTTGTCCTGCACGAACTCACGGGTCAGGCCAGTAGCAGCCTGAAAAGCCTTGGCGTTGAAGCTTTCATAGAAGAAGCCTCGTTCATCACCGAATACCTTGGGTTCCAGAATCAGGACTTCCGGCAATTTTGTCGCTACTACGTTCACGTGGCTTCCCCTGCAATCTTCAATAAATGGTGGCAGCTCGACAGTCTGCACTCACGCGCGTCTGCCGAAACGTAGGGCTATCAGGCAATCAGGTCCTTTGGGTCGGTAAAACCCAGTCGTTCGCCCTGATAACTGCCGTCCTGAACCCTGCGGCACCAATCCAGGTTGTCCAGATACCATTGTACCGTCTTGCGCAGCCCGGACTCGAAGGTTTCTTCGGGCGTCCAGCCCAGATCGCTGTCGATTTTACTGGCATCGATGGCATAGCGCTGGTCGTGGCCCGGACGGTCAACCACGTAGGTGATCAGGTCGCTGTATTGCGCGACGCCCGTCGGATACTGCGGGGCCAGCTCATCGAGCAGCGCACAGATACCGCGGACGACGTCGATGTTTTTCTGCTCGTTATGGCCGCCGATGTTGTAGGTCTCGCCGACTTTGCCTTCGGTCACGACTTTGAGCAGTGCCCGTGCGTGATCCTCGACGTACAGCCAGTCGCGCACCTGCAGGCCATTGCCGTACACCGGCAGCGGCTTGCCCGCCAGGGCGTTGAGAATCACCAGCGGGATGAGCTTTTCGGGAAAGTGGAACGGCCCATAGTTGTTGGAACAGTTGGTCACCACCACAGGCAGACCATAGGTGCGATGCCAGGCACGCACCAGGTGATCGGACGCCGCCTTGCTCGCCGAGTAGGGCGAGCTGGGCGCATACGGCGTGGTTTCGGTAAACAGATCATCGACGCCGTGCAGGTCGCCATACACCTCATCGGTAGAGATATGGTGAAAGCGGAACGCTTGACGTTCAGTTTCCGGGAGTTTCAGCCAGTAAGCGCGCGTGGCTTCCAGCAGGCTGTAGGTGCCGACGATGTTGGTCTGAATGAACTCGGCCGGGCCATCGATGGAGCGGTCGACGTGGGACTCAGCCGCCAGATGCATGATCGCCTGCGGCGCGAACCGCTCCAGCACCGCACTGACGCTGGCCTGATCGCAGATATCGGCCTGAACAAACTCGTAGCGCGTGTCGGTCGCA
Organism: Pseudomonas sp. ICMP 3272; assembly: GCF_001466905.1. Lineage (NCBI taxonomy): Bacteria > Pseudomonadati > Pseudomonadota > Gammaproteobacteria > Pseudomonadales > Pseudomonadaceae > Pseudomonas > Pseudomonas sp. ICMP 3272. The sequence goes on along the minus strand of NZ_LKEK01000038.1, from coordinate 98,166 downwards.
ATCGACTGCAGCGACTCAAGGTTGCCCGCGTAGGTCAGTTTGTCGAAGTTCAGCACTTCGTGTTGGGTGTTGTTTATCAGGTGGCGGATCAATGCAGAACCAATGAAACCTGCGCCCCCGGTAACGAGTATTCGCATTAACTGACCTTCTTGTGTGTTTTGAAGTAATAGCAGCATAGCGCTTGAGCGCATATGGCGAGATAAGGCCATTAAACCCGAGCAGGCGGTTGAATAAAACACTGACGGGTTTCCGATAGCTGATGGGGTGTGCAGAGCAATCCCCCGGCAATGCCCTTATAGTTGCGCGACTGCCCATGACGCCTTGCTCGACGAGCCCGGGCCTTCCAACAAGATCGAGGTTCTCCATGCCGCTTGCCACGCTCATCCGCCGGTCCAGTCTGCCTTGCCCCGAGGTGAGCGTGGATCAGGCGCTGCAATTGCTTGCGCAGTATTACGGCTTGAGCGGCACGCTGAAAACGCTGGGCAGCCAGCAGGATCGCAACTTTCTACTTGAAACCGACACGCGGCGTTATGTGCTGAAAATCTGCCACGGGGCCTATTCAACCACTGAACTGAACGCCCAGCACGCGGCGCTGCAACACCTGAGCAGCCACAGCGCCGTTGGCGTGCCCGGCGTGATTGGCGCCAATGACGGCGAGCAACTGCTATCCATCAGGATCGACGGGCAGGCGGTTCACGTGCGCTTGCTTGAATTCATTGATGGGCAGTCACTGGGGCACGCCGGGCATCTGGGGCATGAAGTGGTGGTCGGGTTGGGCGAACTGTGTGCCCGTGTAGACCTGGCACTGGCAGGCTTCGAGCATCCTGGCCTGGAGCGCATTCTGCAATGGGATCCGCGCCACGCTCATGCGCTGATCAAGCACCTGCTGCCGGTAATCAAGGACGCCGACGCTCGCGCCTGTGTCATCGAGGCTGCTGAACAGGCTCATCGTCGTTTGTTGCCATTGATAGCAGCGCTGCCGATACAGGCGGTGCATCTGGACATCACCGAGCACAACGTGGTCTGGCTGCGTGATGCACAGCGCCAATGGCAATTGCAGGGGTTGATCGACTTCGGCGATCTGGTCAGCACCTGGCGAGTGGCCGACCTGTCGGTCACCTGCGCGGCGCTGCTGCACCATGCCGACGGCGACCCGCTGTACATCCTGCCAGCCATTCGCGCCTACCACGCGCTCAATCCGCTGAAGATCGAAGAATTGCAGGCGCTCTGGCCGCTGATCGTCGCTCGATCCGCAGTGCTGGTACTCAGCAGCGAACAGCAGGCCAGCATCGAGCCGGACAACGCGTACATCCAGGCCAACCTTGCCGGGGAATGGAACATCTTCGACGTCGCCACTTCGGTGCCGATGGCGCTGATGGAAGCGGCGATTCTGCAGGCCGTGGGTGTGGGATTTCCGTCTGCCGGTCAGCCCGCTTACCAGCCTATGCTGCCCACTCTAAAGGGGCTCAAGCCGACAGTGGTGGATCTGGGCGTGCTCAGTGAGCACTTTGTAGCAGGCAACTGGGAACAAAGTGGCATTGATGAGTACCTGCTCTCCCAGGCTGCGGGTGACGATGGCCTGTCTGCCAGCCGCTTTGGGGAATACCGGTTGTCGCGCACCTTGCCTGACAGCGCGAAGGAGCCCGAAACCTTCGCCCTGCACGTTGAATTGCATGTGCCCGCCGAAACGGCGCTGCATGCGCCGTTCAACGGCACTCTGCGGCTGACCGCGGATGCTGCATTGTTGCTGGTCGGGGAAGGCATAAGTCTGAAGCTGTGGGGCGTGCTGCCGGATGCTTCACTGGCTGATCAAGTGTCAGCAGGCGCGCTGATCGGGCAGGGCGGTGGTTCGCTGTTGCTGCAACTGTGCACCATGGCAGACCTCAGCCCGCCGCTGTTCACCACACCTGCCTGGGCGGCAGCCTGGCGCACAGTGTGCCCGTCGCCATCGGCCTTGCTCGGTTTTGATTGTGACGCGCCAGCGCTCGCAGACGCCGCGCAGTTGCTGGCGCGGCGTGATGCCAGCTTTGCCCGTTCTCAAAAACACTACTATCAGGCTCCGCCGCAGATCGAGCGTGGCTGGCGCAATCACCTGATCGACATGCAGGGCCGTTCCTATCTGGACATGCTCAATAACGTCGCGGTCCTCGGCCACGGCCACCCGCGCATGGCCCATGAGGCGGCTCGTCAGTGGTCGCTGCTCAACACCAACTCGCGCTTTCATTACGCGGCAATTGCCGAGTTCTCCGAGCGTTTGCTCAAGCTGGCGCCCGAGGGCATGGACCGCGTGTTTCTGGTCAACAGCGGCACCGAGGCCAACGACCTGGCAATCAGGCTGGCCTGGGCCTACAGCGGCGGACGCGACATGCTGAGTGTGCTGGAGGCGTATCACGGCTGGTCGGTGGCGACCGACGCCATTTCCACCTCGATTGCCGACAACCCGCAGGCACTCAGCACCCGCCCGGACTGGGTGCATCCGGTCACCGCACCCAATACCTATCGCGGGCCGTTTCGTGGCGCTGACAGTGCGCCGGAGTATGTGCGCAGCGTCGATCAGGTACTCGCCACGCTGGCAGAGCAGCAACGGCAGGTGGCAGGCTTTATCTGCGAGCCGGTGTACGGCAATGCGGGCGGGATTTCCCTGCCTGCGGGTTATCTGCAACAGGTGTATCAGAAGATCCGCGCAGTGGGTGGCGTGTGCATTGCCGATGAGGTGCAGGTGGGTTACGGCCGTCTGGGGCATTACTTCTGGGGCTTCGAAGAGCAGGGCGTGGTGCCGGACATCATCAGCATGGCCAAGGGTATGGGCAACGGCCATCCGCTGGGCGCGGTCATCACCCGTCGTGAGATCGCCGAGGCGCTGGAGGCCGAGGGCTATTTCTTCTCCTCATCCGGTGGCAGCCCGGTCAGTTGCCGTATCGGCATTGCGGTGCTGGACGTCATGGAGGAAGAAAAGCTCTGGGACAACGCCCGGCTCGTGGGCGATCACTTCAAGGCGCGCCTGCAGGCACTGGCCGATAAACATCCGCTGGTAGGCGCGGTGCATGGCATGGGGTTTTATCTGGGCATGGAGCTGGTCCGCGACCGTCAGACCCTCGAGCCCGCCACAGAAGAAACCGCGCAGCTTTGCGAACGCCTGCGTGAACTGGGCATCTTCATGCAGCCGACCGGCGACCACTTGAACATCCTCAAAATCAAACCTCCGATGTGCACCACCCGGCAAAGCGTGGATTTTTTCGTCGACAACGTATCGAAAGTGCTCCTCGAGCTGGAATAGAGGACGCAGAGCGTCCAGAACGGCATACCCACGCGGAGCATGGGCACGATAGGTGGCGCTTGGACACCCATCGTTCCGCACGCCCCAGCGAGGGAATGGGTACGATAGGTGGCGCCCGGGGGCCCACCGTTCCGCATGCACCAGCGAGGGAATGGGTACGATAGGTGGTGCCCGGACACCCACCGTTCCGCATGCACCAGCGAGGAAATGGGCACGATAGGTGGCGCCCGGGGGCCCATCGTTCCGCACGCTCCAGCGTGGGAATGCCGTTCGTGACGCTCCGCGTCACACCCAGCTTGGGGAATGGGCACTGTCATGAATTTTAAGCCGATTAATATCGGTAAAAATAACAAAATATAGTGAGCGGAACAAAATTTTAGCTTTTAATGCCGATTTATATCCGCTATAAAGGCGTTCATAATCGTCATCGCTCGTCTGCTATGGTGATAAGTCCTTTGCAACCGCCCCTGGAGATATTTTCATGAGCCGTATCGTTTCTGTCGCTGCTACCCAGATGGCCTGTTCCTGGGATCTGGAAGCCAACATCGAGACCGCTGAAAAGCTGGTGCGTGAAGCTGCCGCCAAGGGTGCACAGATCATCCTGATTCAGGAACTGTTTGAAACCCCGTACTTCTGCCAGAAGCCGAACCCGGACTATCTGCAGTTGGCGACTACTATCGAATCCAACGTCGCAATCAAGCATTTCCAGAAGCTCGCCAAAGAGCTGCAGGTTGTTCTGCCGATCAGCTTCTTCGAGCTGGCCGGCCGTGCACGTTTCAACACCATTGCGATCATCGACGCAGACGGCACCAACCTGGGCATCTACCGCAAGAGCCACATCCCGGACGGCCCCGGCTACCACGAAAAGTACTACTTCAACCCGGGCGACACCGGCTTCAAGGTCTGGCAGACCCGCTACGCGAAAATCGGCGTCGGCATCTGCTGGGACCAGTGGTTCCCGGAGTGCGCACGCAGCATGGCGTTGCAGGGCGCAGAAATTCTGTTCTACCCGACCGCCATCGGCAGCGAGCCACACGACAAAACCATCAGCTCTCGCGACCACTGGCAGCGCGTGCAACAAGGCCATGCCGGCGCGAACCTGATGCCGCTGATCGCCAGCAACCGCATCGGTAACGAAGAGCAGGATGGCTACGACATCACCTTCTATGGCTCGTCGTTCATTGCCAACCAGTTCGGTGAAAAAGTCGCCGAGCTCAACGAAACCGAAGAAGGCGTGCTGGTCCACAGCTTCGACCTTGACGAGCTGGAGCACATTCGCAGCGCGTGGGGCACGTTCCGTGATCGCCGTCCGAACCTGTACGGCGCGGTGAAGACCCTCGACGGTTCGCTGGAGTCCTGATCGCCATGACCACGCTCAATAGCACGCCACGCGCCGACGGTTTCCACATGCCTGCCGAATGGGCACCGCAAACCCAGGTCTGGATGGTCTGGCCCGAGCGCCCGGACAACTGGCGCTTGGGCGGCAAGCCCGCCCAGGCCGCCCACGTTGCCATCGCCAAGGCCATCGCCCGCTTTGAGCCGGTTACCGTGGGTGTGTCTGCCGCGCAGTACGACAACGCTCGCGCACGGTTGGACATGCCGAACATCCGGGTTGTGGAAATGAGCAGCAACGACGCTTGGGTGCGCGATAGCGGCCCGACGTTCGTCATTAACGAGCGTGGCGAAGTGCGCGGTGTGAACTGGGAATTCAATGCCTGGGGTGGATTCGACGGCGGGTTATATGCGCCGTGGAACCTGGACTCTCAGCTGGGCAGCAAGGTACTGGAAATCGAGCGCTGCCCGCGTTACGTCACCGAAGGCTTCGTGCTGGAAGGCGGCTCGATTCACGTTGACGGCGAAGGCACGCTGATTACCACCGAAGAGTGCCTGCTCAATCGCAACCGCAACCCGCACCTGACCCGCGAACAGATCGAAGCAGTCCTCGGAGACTATCTGGCTGTGGATAAAGTCGTCTGGCTGCCGGATGGTCTGTTCAACGACGAAACCGACGGGCATGTGGATAACTTCTGTTGCTACATTCGTCCGGGCGAGGTGTTACTGGCCTGGACCGATGATCCCGAAGACCCCAACTATTCACGTTGCCATGCGGCGCTGGGTATTTTGGAAAACACACTGGATGCAAAGGGGCGCGCGTTTATCGTTCATAAAATGCCGATTCCTGGCCCATTGTTCGCCACAGAAGAAGAATGTGCAGGCGTCGATCAGGTGCACGGCAGCCAGGAACGCAACCCTTCGGTGCGTTTGGCCGGGTCCTATGTGAACTTCCTTATCGTCAATGGCGGCATCATTGCGCCGAGCTTCGACGATCCGATGGACGAAAAGGCCCGTGAAATACTGCAAACGCTGTTTCCAGAGCACGAAGTGGTGATGGCACCTGGCCGCGAATTACTGCTGGGTGGCGGCAATATCCACTGCCTGACGCAACAGCAACCGGCACCTCACAACGCCTAGTTAGAAATAACTAGTAACATCGGATGGGCGCAACTGGTCCCGTTCTTGCTGTATCAAGCCCATCACCCGATGGGCTTTTTGTTTTTACCTGTCGAGTAACATCCTGTAACAGATGCGCAGGGCGCTATTCCTGAAGCAGGTTGGTAAACCTTCGTTTTCTTAGCTTGACTGTCATATGGCGTGAGTAGATTTAGCCCCTCATGAAATCAAGAGGTTTTCGTTATGAACGCAGGTATGAACCAGCAGCGTGCTCGTGGTTTTTCTGCTTCTCTGAGTAACGAGGCCCGCCAGCTAGTGGCGGATTGGTTAAGGACGACCAAGCCCGCGAAATCCAGACCGGATGTTCGCGCAATGTTGTTACAGCGTTACCCGGCAGGCCTGTTCAACGATGCCGAGCTCGAAGCGTTGCTCCGCGTGTTGACCGAGCGTGTTGATTGCTCCGGCAACCTTGGCTGAGCCGCTCTAGGCCGGCCATCTGCGTGTTTGACACCCCCGTGCGTCGGGACTAGGATTCGCGTCCCACCGTCTGCGGCTCAATCCTGTACGTGCATCAGCAGTCCACTGCGATGAATTCGTGTCGCCTTCTATACTGCTTGTTCAGAGGCTGGAGGCCCCGATAGCCATTGGCTGTCGCTGCAGCGCGTGTCAATTCGCAGAAAAGGAAGACAAGATGCTTAACAAACGTATGGGCATGCTCGCTTTGGGCATCATCAGCGCCAGTCAGGCCATGGCCGAAGGGCAGGCAGACTCGAAGGGTTTCGTCGAAGACAGCAGGCTGATCGTCAACCTGCGTAACGCCTACATCAATCGCGACTACAAGAACGACCGTGAAGACAAGTCCGAATGGGGCCAGGCTTTCATGGGCAACTTCGCGTCCGGTTTCACTCAGGGCACCGTGGGCGTCGGCGTTGATGCCTTTGCCCTGTACGGCATCCGTCTGGATGGCGGCAAGGGTCGCAGCGGCAATGGCGGCATCGACTTTTTCAAGCAGGGTGACAGCGGCGCTGCTGCCGATGACCTGTCCCGTGCAGGCGCGGCGGTAAAGGCCCGTATCTCCAATACCGTCATCAAGTATGGCGACCAGATGCCTCAGTTGCCGGTGCTCAGTTACGACAATTCCCGTCTGCTGCCGGAAAGCTACACCGGCACCATGATCACCTCCAAAGAGATCGACGGGCTTGAAGTGGTTGCCGGACGTTTCACCCAGGAGGCGCGTAAAAGTGCTGAGGGTCGCGACAGTGGTGATCTGAAAAGCATCAACGTCTACGGTGCCAGCTACAAGTTCACCGATGCATTCAGTGCCGCTTTCTACGCCTCCGACAACGAAGACGTGCTCAAGAAGCAGTACGTCAACCTGAACTACGTCTTTGCGCTGCCGCAAGATCAGTCGCTGACCTTCGACTTCAACGGCTACAAGACCAAGCTGGACAAGGACTTCACCACCAGCGATGCGCGTGACAACAAAATCTGGAGCCTGGCCGCAACCTGGGCTGTGGGCATCCACTCCTTCACCCTCGCACACCAGCGCAGCACCGGCGACATGGGCTATGCCTACGGCGGCTACCGCAACGATGGCGGCTTTGGTGATGGCGGCAACACCATCTACCTCGCCAACTCCTACTGGTCCGACTTCAACGGCAAGGACGAGCGCTCGTGGCAGGCTGCCTACGGCGTCGACCTGTCCGGTCTGGTCCTGCCCGGTCTGAGCTACAAAGCTGCTTATGTACGCGGCGACAACATTGACGACGGCACGCCTGGAAGCGGCGATGGCACCGAACGCGAGATCTTCAGCCAGCTGACCTACGTGGTTCAGAGCGGTCCGGCCAAGGACCTCTCGATCCGCCTGCGCAACTCGTTCCTGCGCGTCTCGGATGATGCGTTGGCGTACAACAGCGAAGGCAACGAGACGCGTATCTTCGTCGACTACCCGATCAACGTTTTCTGATCCGAGGGCGGCGGCCTGGTAAAGGCCGTCGCCTGACTCAGTCCGCGACCAACTGAACAAACACTGCGAAACTGCCGAGGAATATCCAGAAAAAGCTGAACAGCCAAGGACTGCGCTTGGAGAACAGCAAGGACTTTTTCGGCCCGGTTTCGCTGGATTCCCAATCGCTGAACAGCGGCGAGTCGTCATAGGTCAGCCCGATGACCGGCTCGCTGAGCAGCAACTGAGCCTGTTTGTGATGCCAGTGCTGAATGATGTCGCACGCTGCCCGAATGCCCGGCCAGGCGAACAGTGTACTGAGCAGCCCCAGCAAGGCCAGCATCGGCGGCACCACCAGCGTGAACATCGCGCCCCATTCAGTGTTCATGTTCGCCATGGACGACGCGTAAGCAATCACCAGAAACGACTGCGCCGATAAATAGGCGTTGGTGCGGTTGGACAGGTTGGTGGTTTCGTAATGAATTTCGCGTCGATAGAAATCCAGCCGTTCCTTGGGCGAGCCAAACAATTTGACTTGCTGCTCATCCACCACGCTTTGGGGTGTCTGATCCGTAATGATTCTGGGCACTGGCGTTACCGATTTGTAAAAGATGCTGGATAGACTCCCTTGTGCATCGAGCAGTTCGGCTTAAATCCCCGCATACGGGACCGTTCATCCTGTGAGCACGTTTCGACGATCAGGGACATAGTCATGACCATCACCCCCACGCTGCATACCGATCGTCTGCTGCTGACGCCCTTGCAGCTAGAGGATGCGCCAGCTGTCCAGCAGCGTTTCCCGCTATGGGACATCGTGCAGTACCTGAACAACCGCGTCCCCTGGCCTTATCCTGAGGACGGTGCGCTGCGCTACATTCAGGATGTTGCGCTGCCAGCCATCGCAAGCGGTACCGAGTGGCACTGGATGATCCGCCTGCAGAGCGCGCCCCAAGAGATCATCGGCAGCATTACCCTCATGACCCACCACGGCAACAACCGCGGCTTCTGGCTACACCCGGACTGGCAAGGCAATGGCTACATGAAAGAGGCCTGCCGTGTGGTCAATCGACAGTGGTTCGAAGCACTGGGCATGCCCGTGATGCAAGTACCCAAAGCCGCCCCGAATGAAGCCTCGCGGCGTATTTCGATCAACGAAGGCATGCGCATAGTGAGCACACACGAGGGTGAGTTCGTCAGCGGGCGGTTCGAAGTGGAAGTCTGGGAGATGACGCGGGAGGAGTGGTTGCGCCTACACGAATAATAGTTACCTCTGTTTTCCTTCCTGGTGATGTGTCCCTCAACCCTCTAGGCAGTCATGGCGCATGCCTGTACCTTTCTTCGCTTAAGACAATACAGCGCTGTGAGCCTGCCGCATCTGCGAGAGCCGCGAGCTGAAAACCGGAGTGGCTCTGCAAAGCATGGAAGGCAAGAAGCTCAAAATTATGGTGTCCTCGACTGTCTACGGCGTGGAAGAGTTGCTGGACCGTGTCTACACGTTGCTGACCAGCTTTGATTATGAAGTGTTGATGTCTCACAAGGGCACCATTCCCGTGTCGTCAGGACAGACCGCATTTGAAAACTGCCTGGCAGCGGTGCAACAGTGTGATTTGTTTCTGGGTATCATCACGCCTCAATACGGTAGCGGTGTGGACACCACTGGCATTTCCATCACCCATCAGGAAATGAAACTCGCTATCGAACTGAAGAAGCCGCGGTGGTTTCTGGCTCATGATCGCGTTGTATTTGCGCGGACCTTGCTCCGGGAGCTTGGTTACAAAAATCAGGCGCTAAGGCAAACCCTCACTTTGAGGCCCAAGGCCACTTCCATCTCTGATCTGAAAGTCATCGACATGTACGAAGACGCCACTATGGAGCAGTTGCCCTTGAGCGATCGCCAAGGCAACTGGGTTCAGAAATTTGATCGTGATGATGATGCCGGCCTGTTCGTTGTGGCTCAATTCTCGCGCTACCAGGATCTTGAGCAGCGCCTCATAGATCATTTGGGTGACAGTGAAATGGTCGCCCAGCGTTTGAAGGAAGACCATGAGTAGAAGCCCATCCCAACTCAAGAAACTGCTGCTGCTGGGCGAGAGCCAGAACCTTGAGCTCAAGCCGCGCGCGAGCGCTCAGATATGTGGGCCGCATGTTTGCGCCTTTCTCAACTCCCAAGGCGGCTACCTGCTATGCGGCGTCGACGATGATGGCCAGGTTCTCGGCGTGGATGACGCTCAGCGTGTTGCGCAGAGAATGGAGAGCCAGCTCAAAGCCCAGATCCAGCCCCCAGTATTATTTTCGGTTGAAGTGCAGGAGATCGATGATCGCCAAGTGCTGGTAATCGAAGTGCCCTCAGGCAAAGATGTCCCCTATGCCTTTCGAAATGATATCTACATCCGTCAGGGCGAAAGTACCGTAAAGGCCAGCGTCGATGTCATTCGCGATATGGTCCTGCGCAAGCAGATTGAGCCAGAGCGTTGGGAGCGACTGTTTTCCTCTGAACTGGACGAGCAACAGCTATCTCGCACAGCCTGTCAGAAACTACTTTCTGCACCTCGTATCCCATTGGAAGTCAGGCAGTCCGAGCAGGGGTTACTGCATCAGTTGCAGCTACTTTCACTCGCAAAATACGGTCGCCTTACCAACGCGGCCGATGTTTTACTCGCTCAGGATCCTGTGCGTCGTCATCCTCAGGCGCGAGTGCGAGCAGTTTGTTACAGCAGCAAAACCGCCAATGAGTATCAGGATCTGCAAAATTTTGCAGGCCCGATGACAGAAGTGATCGAACAGTTATCCGCATTCATCATGCGTAACACCCCGGTCAAGGCGCGCTTTAGCCAAGGCCGCAATCAGCGTGAAGACTTACCGTTGTATCCGGAGATGGCTATACGTGAAGGTATCGTCAACGCTTTCGCTCATCGAGACTACAGCAGCTTTTCCGGCGGCATCAAAGTAGAAATCAGTCCGGTCCGACTGCAGATCTGGAATTCCGGCAGCCTTCCTGACGGCGTCGATGCGGACAAGCTCCAACAGGGCCATATTTCAGTGCTGCGCAATCCTGATATTGCCCACGCACTTTATTTACAGGGCTATATGGAAAAGCTGGGTCGCGGCAGCGTACTTATTCGTCAGGCCTGCGAAGAGAACGGCCTTGCGCCTCCTGTTTGGTATAGCGAAGGAAACTCTGGAGTTACCCTGACGTTCTTTACCCCGGAAGTCGCCCCGGAAGTGACCCCGGAAGTCGCCCCTGAGGTCACCCCGGAAGTAGAAAGGCTGATTGTGCTCGTAAATGGAGATATCAAACGCATAGAGCTTCAGCACCAGTTGAAGCTGGCTGACGCGGAACACTTCCGTAAACATTACCTTTCGCCCGCGCTTGAGCAGGGCGTTCTCGCCATGACGATTCCGGAAAAACCGACCAGCAGCAATCAGCGATATCGTCTGACGAGCCTGGGGAAAATCGTTCGTAAGCGACTCGACGGGCAATGAGCGCCTTGACGATCAGGCCCGCCAACAAAAAAGCTAAAGTGGTCGCGGTTCCTGGATAGGGAACCTGACGTCGAGCCTTTGGTACGGGAGCAAACACACTGAAAAAGATTCTAGAAAATGACCCCGACATCACCCTGGCAACGGTCCAGCCCGAAGACTTCGAAACCTTGGTGGCCATACGTATCGAAGCCATGCGCGAAAGCCTCGAGCGCGTTGGTCGGTTCGACCCGGTGCGCGCCCGAGAGCGTTTTCGTGAAGGGTTTTCTGCGTCATGCACACATTACATTCAGTTCGCCGGCAGTAAGGTCGGCTTCGTGGTCGTCAAACCGAGCAGCGACGGCCTGCTGCTGGATCACCTGTATATCAAGCCGGCTGTTCAAGGGCACGGCATTGGTTCTGCCGTGCTTCGGCAGGTGTTCGCGCAAGCGGACGCAAGCGCCTCGACAGTACGGGTAGGCGCCCTGAAAGAAAGCGACTCCAACCGCTTCTACCTCCGCCACGGTTTTCAGCTCGTTGAGAGCGGCGAGTTCGACAACTACTACCTCCGCCCGCAACGTCTGCCGATGTGCTGACGTGTTGGGATATTAATCCGCAGTTGTCACGTTTTTGGCTGTACGCGCAGCTCGAGCTGACCAGCGAGAGCGTAGGGACCTAAATGATCTTTACAGCTGCTTGCAAAAATGGCGACTTTGCCTCAATGTAAATACAAATGTCATTACACTGGAGGATGCCCACATGGCGTCTATTAACGTTCGTATCGACGACGATCTCAAAGCGCGTGCTTACCTCGAGCTGGAAAAGCTTGGCGTCACCCCCTCGGAGTTGCTGCGCCAAACCCTGCAGTACGTAGCTGAGCGTGGTCAGCTGCCTTTCAAGACGGTTCTGGTGACAGAGGAAGACGAAGCGCTGTTGGCAACTGTGCGCGAGCGCCTTGCAGCTCCGCAGCGGGTCAAGGTTTCACTGGATGACCTATAACCTCGAATTCGATGCGCGGGCTCTAAAGGAATGGCACAAATTAGGGGATACCGTGCGTCAGCAGCTCAAGAAAAAGCTGGCTACGATTCTGGTTGCTCCGCGTGTTGAAGCCAATCGTCTGCATGCATTGCCTGACTGCTACAAAATCAAACTGCGCAGTAGCGGCTATCGGCTGGTTTATCAGGTTATTGACCAAGAGGTTGTGGTCTTCGTGGTTGCTGTGGACAAGCGTGAGCGAGAGGAGGTTTACCGTAAGGCTGCTGATCGGTTGGGCGGGTAAATGAGGAACGGGCTATTGCGTACTGAATGAAAACATAAGTTGCCTAGCCCGCCATCAGCTCTGGTACCAAACCATCGACAGTACGGTTGAGCGCCCTGAAAGAAAGCGACTCCAACCGCTTCTACATCCGCCATGGGTTTCAGCTCGTTGAGAGCGGCGAGTTCGATAACTACTACCTCCGCCCGCAACGTCTGCCGATGTGCTGACGGGTTGGGATCAACCCGCCGAGGCAGCTTTCCCCGCCGCACGTGCAGCGAGCATCGCCGCTTCCGTTTCCTGAGTGTGCAGCTCACCCTTGTAGGCCAGTTGATTGAAGAACATGCCGTCGATCTGATCTTTCGATGGCGTCGACGTCTTGGGAATAAACAACGCGCCCAGATCCAGCGAGCTGGCGAAGTTCTCCTTGGTCAGGTTGTACCGTCCCAGATAACTGCCGCTCCACGGTGAATCGGCATCGACCATATCGATAGCCGTCTCCCGGTAGGTGGCGGCTGCAGCTTTCAGCCCACTGGACGCATTCAGCAGCGTGTTCAATTGCTGAGTGTCCGCATCGCTCAACTCACCGGAACTGTTGGTCGCCTTCAGATTGCCGTTTGCCTCAATCGTGAAGCCAAACTTCTTGCTGGCCAGATCCGGATAGACAGACGCCAGCGTCGATTTGAACGCTTCATACGAAGTCTTCAATGCCTCCGTAGAGTTAGTATGTTGCGCCGCCTTCTGCGGGAAGTCAGGCGACTGCGAGCGGCCTATCCAGGTATCGACTGCTTCCATCGGCTCAGTGGTTGCAGGCACTTCGGTACTCGGGTGGTAAACAACGGCAGGCGTGTTGGCGGCAGCGTTCTTCAGCGCTTCTTTCTGTGCATCGGTGAGCGGCTGCGGCGTGAGCGTGATGCCGGAATTGGGCAGGGTGATGGTTGGAGAGGTGTTGTTGCCGGGGGTTAGTGAGATAACCATTTCATCGATCCATGATTGCGGGGTGTAAGGAGGGTATCGACGGGCATGGGGAGAGCTTGAGGGGAGGTCGGGGGGGCGGAAAATATCCCGACGTACTTGCAAGGCGAGCATTGCCGCGCGCGCCCTTAACGGTATTAATGCGTCTTCAGGACTCTGCGTAGCTCAATACAGTGTCCTTTAGGGCATCGGCAAAACCGTAAATATCGTCCAGGGAAGCGATCGGGTGGCGGGTCTCGCCCTTGTCCTTTTCAAAAATACCGATGTATTTCTGAGCGCGATTGAAATGCAGGCGAGTGATGGGTTTTCGGTTGTTGTCATCCAGAAGAATGCCGAAATAACTTTGTGTATCACGATGAGCAATACGTTTCGCTTCAACCACAGTGCGGATAATCGACTTGACGATATGGAAGCCTTCCATTTCTTCCACCGTCGTTACGATCCGGTCGTCTAACGGCTCTTCCTTTTCAGGCTGAGTGTTATTTTCGACGATGGTTTCGGCCACCGTGGGTGCCTGAACTCCGCTCATTGCCAGCTTCAACCGGTCGTTGACCTGATCGTTCAGAAATTGCGAGGTGGCCTTTTTGGTCAGAATCGTGAACTGCTCACGTACCTTCTGAGTGATCGCGCCCTCATAAATGCGTGACGCGAAGTAACGGACGAAATCGTCGTCCGGCTGACTGAACTGGGCCGCAATCACACGCTTGATCTGACCTACGTACTTCAACTCACCAGCGGCATTGAGAATTGACTCAACGTCGAAGGACGACTTGGTCAGCTTCTGTAATTCCGGAATGGCATGGTCATCAATCGCCAACAGGTCCAGTTCAAGAAATGGTTTTTCATCCATCTTGTTAGGCGCGTCCAGGTCTGTAAAAAACTTGTAGACCCGGCCATTGGTGAGGATCGAAATCCTTGCAGTTGTCACATGGAAATAACGGAACAGCTGGCTGGCATGATTGATGTTCAGCGGCTCGCCGATTTTCTTGGTCTCTATGAGGATCTGAATATTGCCCTCTTTAACGATGGCATAGTCAATCTTCTCGCCTTTCTTGGTGCCTACATCGCACGTGTATTCCGGCACAACCTCAGAAGGATCGAATACATCGTAGCCCAACACGGTATGGATAAACGGCATGACCAGAGCCGTTTTGGTAGCCTCTTCGGTGCGGATGGACGCAGCTTGCTGGCGGACTTTTGCGGAAAGGGAATTGAGTGCTTCAAGAAAATCCATTTTTATTGCTCCGTGCCGGGCTCATGAGCCCTCAGTCCTATCGATAGTCGATAGAGGCGCAACGCTACTACGATGGGCTGCGAAATAGCTATAGGATTTTGAGGCGTGAGCGGAGATATCTGAGGAAATCGGAAGCTTCTTACGCGTGGCGGGGCATAGCGGGAGGAGTGGTCTGTTTTGGTTCGTGCGTAATGAAGATCTAAATGTGCGTTGCTAAATCTGATGCGAAAAAAGGGCTTGTAGGCTGAAAGCACTTATTTTGTATGGTGCCGGCACCAATAGTCGAGCTTCTCGAATTGGTCCAGTCGTTGTTGATGCTACTGGTCGACACCTGCTTTCATGCCCAATGCCGAGTTGCCTTATGAGCTTTGCCTCGGGAGCTTGGTAGGTCGCGGCCTGCTCAAGGCCACGCGTACGGGAAACCTCCGTCACGCTGAAAGGAGGTTTGAATTACGTGGATTGCTGCAATCTGACGTCATCACCGAGCGCATCCACTTTTCGTAAGGCGCTTGGGGTATGACATGCATACCAAGCGGATCACGTAGGCAAGATCAACGGCTCTTTATCTTGTAGCCATCAATCGGAATATCTTCTGTGCGCTCATACAGTGGAGCATCGCTGAATGTGGCTTGTTCAAATGCTTGTGTATCCCAACGTCTCGCTTTCAAGGCTAAATACAACATGCCCACTCTCAGCGGTATGTTTCCGCGTCTGTCTTTGGCGCGTCTGAAGGAAAAGAAGTTGAAACCTTCTTCCAAAAAGTACCGATAAGGGTCGTAATCGTTAAGATCGATAGAGAACCTTTCGAAGAACTCGACCATCAGATCATTTGAATCGTCGCCATCTACACCCATGTCCCTCGCGACATCGGTCGCCAAGCTGAAGCTTTCAAATGCCTTCCTTCCAAAGCCTGCGGTATCGTGGATACAGACGACGATGCTATCCATTATTTTGTAATCAAGGGGTTCGTGCATGGCTAAAAAACCTGATCTTCGCTGCTCACAACGGAGTTATAAGTGACCACTGTCTTGTAGGCTATCAGCCCTGGCTCCGCCGCCGTATACGCCCAGCCCGCAGAGTGGGCAATAATCTTGTAATGCATCTCAGATTGTCACCTCAATTGGACTCACTGAGCGCTCACTGTACATCGACGAGGGATGCCCATGCAGTTGACCAATGAAACCATTGCCAAATACACCTTCTTGAAAGGCATGTATCAGGACGAGTATTTCCCAGATTCTGTTGTGAAAATGTGCGAAGACGTGCTGGTCAACCTGTGTCACGAAATCGAGCAGCAAAAGCCTTCCGACCTGGATGCGCTGTATGCCCTGACTCACAAAGCGACAGAGCAAATCAACGAGCTGGAGGAGGTGTTCGAAGAGAACGGCAGTGAGATCGAAACCTTCGCCCGCGAAACCATTGCTGAGGATTTCGTACGGATAGCAGACGCTTATGGTTTCGCCGACGCAGACATTGAGGAGCTGATTGCGTCGCGTGAGTGGTAATCCGCCCCATGTATGCGTTCCCTGATGTTGATGGTTTTTGCCAGAGGAGGGCGTACGCTGGAATGAGCTCAGTCTCTACCCCTCACACGAGTCTCTGATTAATGAAGCAGGTCAGGCTAATTCGTCACGGACAAAGCGCTGCCAACGCAGGCGAAGCCAGTGTGGATCACGCGACTATTCCCCTCACGTTGAGGGGCGTAGAACAAGCACAGTCAGTGGCCCGGTCATTCACACATGCGCCGGATTTGATTATCGCTTCGCAGTTCTCCCGAGCGCAGGCAACCGCGATGGCGACCGTAGCTACCTATCCTGACACCCCGTTTGAAACCTGGCCTATTCATGAATTCACCTACCTCGAACCCGCGCGGTGTGCCAACACGACCGTCGCCCAGAGAAAGGATTGGGTCGACGCCTATTGGGCCAAGTCAGACCCGGCGTTTAAGGATGGCGCAGGCGCTGAGTCTTTTTCAGAATTTATAACCAGAGCCCGGTCTTTCCTTGCTCGACTCGCAGAGCACCCCGCCCAGAACATCGCAGTGTTTTCGCATGGGCAATTCATCAATGCCGTCGCCTGGTTGATCGAGTGCAGGCCGCAGGACATTTGTGGGCGGGCTATGGCTGAGTGGCGTGAGTATGAAATCGCGAACCATGTGCTTAATGGTGGTGGATATGTGCTCTCCAGGCGCGCAGGCGATGCTGGATGGGGGTTAGGCTAAGTCAGTCGGCTCTCGAGGCGTTGCGAGTGGATGGCACTCGTCGTGAGGAGTCATAACTAGTCGGAGCTTTGGCTACCCACGTCTGCTCTGTGCGAAACGACCTTTGACATTCCCACGCCCAGTGCCTGTAGCACCTTCAGGATGGTAGAAAGCTTTGGGTCGCCGCCAGCAGCGATAGACCTGTAAAGGTTGGGTCTGGCCAAGCCAGTATTCTTTGAGAGGTTCCCCATACCGCCTCTCGCCTCGATCAGTCTACGGATGGCCGTAAGGAAAACGTCTTCACCCCCATCTTCGTCGATTTCTTCCAGCGCAACAGACAGGTATTCGATGGCAAATGCTTCGTCTTCACGGAGCATTTCCAGAACGCTTTCATCATGGGAGCGCGTACGAGTCGTCATTTCTTTTTCACCTTGTGACATTTCCATAGAGCCTTGGCTTGGTCTATGTCCTTTTGCTGTTTGTCCTTTGAGCCGCCACCCAAGAGGAAAAGTATTTTTTGGCCCTGAACCGCGTAATACACGCGAAAACCAGGACCAAAATCCAGCTTCATCTCAAAGACCCCATCACCCACCGATTCGGTCACGCCGAAGTGGCCAAGCGCCGCTCGGTCGATCCGGGTAGTGATTCTTGCTTTGGATCGCGTGTCTCGAACGGTGTCGAGCCAACCCTGATAGATATCCACTCCATTGGCAGACAGTACGTGTTCCACTTCGTACATAAAAAAATGTACCTTAAAAGAGACAGATCAGTGATTGAATATTCTTATCGATGGCAAGGATGGGGATCGGAAATGGAGAAAATCGTACTTTGGGTGCCGAAATTACAGAAGTTTTTGCTTTCGAGGGACCGATATAAAGCGGCGAGATGTTGCAGGAGGGGGGCTGAAAGCTCGCTGAGCGCAGATGCGTACGGTAAATACTCTGCCTGTGCAGTTTCTTGCCAGATATGACATCTGAAGCGCACAGAAGGGTCTGTATTGCGGCCGGCACTTTTCTGTTTTGGTGCGACAGGTGTTGTCGGTAAGGGGGCGTGTGCGAGCCATAAGGGTACTTTCCAATATCGAATTGGTAGGTTCCTTAAAGCACCCTTATTAGCGCTGGCTACTCTCTGAGTCCGATGGAGCACCAAAACGAAAAAAACCGCCATAAGGCGGGTTTTTCGGAGATTTCAGAGGCTGTGAAAACCACCTTTGAAACCTTGTATGGTGCGGCACCAAGAGTCGACCCCGGGATCTACTGATTACAAGGGAGATGCTTTTGGTATATAAATCAATTACTTAATGATTTTTCTGTTACGTGGTGATGATCTAGAATTTATACTGTACGGGAGGAATCTGGCTCTTATTACGTGGTCCATAGCCCACTACCGACTACTCCCTGAGTACCGTCCCATGAGCGATAGTGATTTGATCCGTCTGTACGAGCCCCCTCTTTCTGACAAGGAAGCGATCCTCATCGGAAGGATCATTGCCTTATGGGGGGCACTGGAGTACGTAGTATTTGAGCAAACACTTGCAACATTCGAGGTCCAAAGCCCCGAGGAGCTGCCACCAGAAATGAATAATCTTAGCTTTGTCAAAGCACTAGGCCTATGGAAAAGCCAGGTTGCCGACGTAGCAGAGGGTGAGGTTAGAGAAGTGCTCAAACAGCTATACACCAAAATCAATAATCTGAAAGACTCTAGAAATGCGATGATTCATGGTATGTGGACCTGGTCTACGGCCGAGTTAGGAGAAATATGCACTAGACGCGTGTCTAATAAAAAACTCATAAATATGTCCTTTCCAGCAGGACGCTTGGCAGACCTGCACGACGAGCTCGCTGTTATCAACTTCAATATCAGGTATCCGGGAGGATCGGAGGATTTTGTACTGGAGATAGCTGGTGAGGGAAGTTTCATAAGTCGCAGGGCGCTGCGCGCGCTTACCGGCGACTGTACTGCCGATTACTCGTTTCAATCTCAAATTAGGCTGAGAGATAGGCCCGAATGAAACTTTGAAATATTGATAATTTTACTATAGTTGATCGCGATAGATCCTTAATTGGGCGTCGACAACTTGACGCAACGCTTCCTCACTTCCAGAAAATATTGATGTCTTTTTCGTCCCTTCAAGTCGTGACGAAACCGATAGCTCAAATTGGGTGCCGCCATCCGAGTGTTCTAAAGCGCGGACTATGCAATTAGAATCTTGACCTTGTTTAATAGGTCCAAGAAAGAATGACCATCCATCAGGAGCTTTACACTTTTTTGCGATTAGCTCGGGGAATTTTCTGACGAGGAAATCATGTATTTCACCAAGTGACATGATGGTGCCCTCTCGGCTCAGCATTTGATTGAAGTACTCTTGAAGATTATCAAATTGGATGCGCGTTCTATCTACAAGAATCAGATGCTCTTCTAGGCTTTTTCCTTCGCTCTCCATATTGCTGTCCTGATTTAGAATTACACCGATGCACATCGTCTGTATTTTTAGCGAGGCGTCGGCTTTCATTGCGCTTTCCGCTACGGTACGAAAATTTGCGTTTTTTACATGTTCTGAAAGTGTCTCGTTAATTATTTTTATTTTAGGTCGAAGCACGTTGAGTACCGCATTTCCATACTTTAAAGCCTCTTCCTGAGATGGTATTTTCCCTTTGTGAATTACTTCATTTCTAAAAGTAATCAAAGATGCTGGCAGTAGCAGTGGATTTTCCTTGAAATGATTAGCCCAAAGAAATATGAAAGCGCCTAGCTGCCGCTCTGACATGTTCGAGACACTTTTCCAGACGGTTTGGAAAAGCCCGTCACTAAGGTCGTTCTTTTCGAGCAGTATTCGAATTGCATATTCATAAAAACGTTCAAGGCTCGAGGTGAAAGAAGAAACTGCTTCTCGATGGTATCCATCCAATATCGCATTGGCGCCAATTTCAAAGAGCACTTCGAATTTATGTTGTTGAAGAATGGTCAAGGTCTTATGGCCGGCTAGGCAGACTGCTGTATAGCACCCATCATCTCGAACTTCGATTTTCGAGGCACCTCCTGGGCGTCCGTTTTCTCGCAAGCACTGCATGCATGTCAGTGTTAAACGCATTAGCCATTTATTCCCTGTGAGTGATGAGTCATCCATTAGTAATGACGGGCGATTCTTTAGAATAATACCAGCATTTGCAGGTATGTAGCTTGTTAGGAGCCCGCAGCACGGCCTATGTTCAATAGGATATACAGAATGCTACTCCCATATGCCTTTGCATCGGCTGGAAACCAAATGGAGGGCACTTGCCCGGTTTTATTCAAGGTGGTGGTTTGTATTACAGCGAGTCTAGGTGGTCCCTGTGATTCTACGTCTGAGAGGCGTTGACCAGCGGGACACTGAGATCGTAGACATCCATCATTGCTCCGCCTCTGTGACCGCTCGCTTCCTGCTTGTCCGCTCGGGTGCCGGCCGTATCCGTGATACCCCGTCGTTTGAGATCATGAAGACCAAACCGTTGCTCGGCAGAAATGGTGCCGTCCTCGATAGCCGAGAGGATGAATCGTTGCCAAGCTGTGTCCAGACTGGATTTACGTAAAGCACCGCCGTGGCTGGCCACGATTATGTAGCGTCGATCAGGACGGATCGGAACGACCGTTGATTTGCTGGTCCACACCTTGGCCCGGTAGGCCTTCGCTCCCTCCCAGGCGGCCCGCAGACGTGGCGTCCAGCGGACAATGTTGTCCCGGCTGCCATTGCGCCGGTTGGTCATAATCCCTTCAGCCAGTTCATGGGCATCTGTCAGGGTGATTGTCTCAATGCCCCGCAAGCGGCACAGGTAACCGATCTCCATCACGTAGCTCAGGTACTCCGGACAGCCACCTTTCTCGTTCCTGGCCAGGCGGCCAAATGCCAAGGCGCGGTCGACCAACGTCTCCATGACCTGGTGCTCCGATAAACGCCGGCGTTTGCGCTCCATAGGCGCTTCAATACCCTGCGCCGGGTTGCTGTCGAGGTAGCCCCGGTTACGACCTCACTGCAGCACCCGGCGCAGGTATCGCAGGACATGCGCCGCTTTGGACGGCGTGCCTTCGTCGGCCAGGCGATCGACAATCCGCTGGATCAACGCTGCCGTGAATTTCTTCACCAGTAGATCCCCCAACGACTTGCCCAGCCTGGTCGGGATACCCAGCAGGACGTCCCGCGAATAGCAGTAATCGCTGTGAGTATTGAGGCTGAGTTTCTTGTAACGATCGCTCAGGTGCCTGTCGGGTTGTTCCATTGATTCCGTATGTCGTGCTGCAAGCCATCAAGTCGTTCGACCAGCATTGCGGCGATCGCGGGTATGTTCATTTCTATTCCTTAAGAGGTCATGCCTGGGGAGCAAAAGGGGCATTGTCCGGCATTTACTAAGCAGTTCAAAGACCTCATCGCAGGCATTGGGTGCTCTTCTCGCACCCAGCGGAACCGACGTGGCTTTCTGTTGGTTTATCTATTTGCTTACCTATTGGTCTTTCTATTGCCTTACCTATTACCCTATCTATTGGTCTATCTATTCATTTATCTATTGGGTTAACAGTTAACTTAACCGTTCGCATCTTGCCATGACGTTGGTTGTCCGCGTCGTTCGGAAAGCATTTGGCTTTCCGAAAGTGTTTAATGTGTTTACTAATGTTGACGAATTACGCTGATTGCGAATTCGTTTGACGGTTTTCATCTAAACCATTCGTCGGAGAGTTTCGCCACGCGGCCCAGAGTAGGAGTGTTAGGCCCATTGACCAAATTTGATCAATGCCCCAGCAATACTTGGTTTTAGGGGGCGAGATTTTTCTTAGGGATCCCTAAAACGACTCAGGCCCGCGCAATGGTGGGCCTGAGAGGAAGGTTTCGAGGGAGATTTGTTGTGTTACGATCTTCCCGTCACCCATACAGCTATGCATCTTGGGACGTCAGAATCTCCGAGCGTATGGCCAGCGCACGGGCGCGTCAACATGCGAATACGCATGTTGCATAAGTAATTCGCCTTTTAAATATTGAAACTGACACTCAACCAATGTCGTACATGTCAGCGGAAGTTTTCGTGTGCGTGTATGCGGTGACGGCTCAAACGCTTTAGCAGCAAGTTTGTGTTGCTGTCCATCCATGCAGGAGATGCTGACGTGAAACGATTTTTCCATGAAGACTTGATCCGGATCTTGCAGACGCTTTATTGGTCGCTACGCTTGTACGGCATCATCAAAGAGCTGTGATCAATCGCGGGGCGGATGTGAGGTCTGTTATCTCTGTCCCGCACCAATTAATCAATTTCTCTTCAAACACTATGGTTGTTCTAGCGTGTAATGCCGCCTCGGACTAATGTTTCCTACGCATTCAACAGCCTGGGTTTGCAGGTGTGGATCAGAGCGCTGATATCACAGGTGCCTGCACCACCAAGCCTGCGTGTAGGCACAGCCGTCGACGTATTCATTGTGGCCAACGTGACGTCCAGCCGTTCTGGTAGCCGCTGTTCCTCTTTTGGCATGCCTGCCTCAAGCCAAGCAGTGTTTGCATGCCTGCCTAAGTATTCGCAGTGAGTCGATCGGACTATCACGTTCCGGTGTATCGCTTCATAACGCTCCCTCTCTCTCTCTCGGTTCCAACGGTACGCAATACCTGCATCAGGCGGCACGTTCTGATGCAGGGAGGTACAGTTGCTCCTCAATTGCATAGGAGAGCGCTCCGTCAACGAGTTCCAGCATGTCGCTGTACTCATCTGCGTTCACGATTCTCGATGCATGCAGAGCGCAAGCACGTTGCAGCAACAATTTGTGATGGACCCCAGGACAAGCGAGCAACGCGGTGCTGTCCTCAAGCATTGAGACCCATGCATCAACCTCTGTTTTTTCTCTGTGGTAACCACTGTTCTGACCATTTTCCCTCCGAATTTAACTGTGTGTGCGTACAGTAAATTTGTGCGCTTTGGCTTAGCCAAAACTCTCCGATGGAACAACTGAATCTCAGTTGAGCCGGGCTTGTGGAAAAAATGGCCTAGGAATAAAAAAGCGCAATTAAAAGCACTTATCGCGCTCCCGCCGACGGGCTTTGTGTACTTTTTTTGTGCAAACAAGCGGTGGCGTGTAATCAGGGCTCTGGGTCAAGCCGGCTGGATCTCGAAGTGCGAGCGCGTCGTGCAGGCCTAATCGGCAGCAGTTTTACGTTTTGCGGACAAAAAAAAGGCCTGCATCGCTGCAAGCCTTCGTTTTATATGGTGCCGGCACCAGGAGTCGAACCCGGGACCTACTGATTACAAGTCAGTTGCTCTACCAACTGAGCTATACCGGCGTAATGGGCTGCGAGTATATAGCTTCTGATGCGCTTGTAAAGCCTAGCTGTCTGATTCAGTTGAAAAAAATCGACCATTGGCGCTTTGAGTGGGATGCGGACGGGTGGTGGTGCAGGACGTTTCTGTTGGTTTTGGCGGAATGGTCTGCTTGATGTGTGCGAGCACTGCGCATTTGAACGCTGATTTCGCCTCTGGCACGCGCAGCTTGTACCTGACAGGACGCTGGATTTTTAACCTGGTCGCGCAAACCAATGCGCCCAGCGTTGATGGCTATCTGGTGCGTGAACAGGCACCCATCCGACCCCACCATTTTTGGGCTGTTGCAGGGCAAGAGGGCTTTGCATAGGCTTGTTCTCAACGGCCCAGGCTACTGAGTCAGCAGCATGGGACGTTAGCTTTTCAGCCAGCAGATAAAGGACTATCTGATGAGTAATGCGATGGATCGTAACCGGGTTTGGGGTGTTGTTTGCCGCAGGCTGGTCATTCGCTGAGGAGTTGTTGAAGGATATTTGTAGTTGCGTCTGGCCTGTTGGGTCTTGCGCAAGGTGGGGCTGAGGATTGCTGTCTGAATCGCATGAATGTGCGTCTGGACGCTCACGAAGGCTTCATCGATGTTTCAAGAAATGCCCGGATCCTCTGGATTCGGGCATTTTCTTGTGGGCTGGTTCTTGTTGCGTTGCATTTGCACTGGAGATATGGGCTTTTTGGCCGATACATCTGTATCAAAAATGGCAGTCAGCCATGGACAGCAAGTGCAATGCAGAGAACGCCCACGCATTACGAGCTGCTGAGTGTTGCTCGCGATGCCTCTCCTGAGCAGATCAAGAAGGCTTATCGCAAGCTGGCGCAGAAGCTGCACCCGGACAGGAATCCCGACCCTTACGCCTCGGACATGATGGGCGTGGTCAACGCGTCTCATGATGTGCTGGCGGACCCTTCGCGGCGTGCGGCTTATGATGCGCAGCTTGCTGCCGATGAGCACAGGGCTCTTATGGACGCGTTGCGGCGTAAGCAGGCGCGTGCGGCGGGTGGGCAGGCGGTGCATGTGTACGCCGCAAACTCTGCAACTGCAACGCCCTCTCGGGCGGCTCGGACGGGCCCGGCGCCCAAGGCTTCTCCTTCCTTTTCATCGCCCCCCAGTGACAAGCGGCGCCGCAGTGCGTGGCGTTGGGCGCTGGTGTTTGTGGTGTTTTGCGCAGCCGGGGCGTGGATGGGTTACGACCCTGATGCTGGCAAGGCGTTTGTGCCAGCCGAGCCGGTGCCGGTTGCGCAGACGTGGGTCAAGCCAGCGCCCGCCGCGCCGGTTGAAGAGCCTGTGGCCAGCCCGGCCAAGCCGGTTGATGCGGTAACGTCGGAGTGTGAGGTGCCGGCGCTGGATCCGATGGGCGCGCCCTGGCCGGAAAAGGCGGGTTACGTGAAAGATATGCCGTTGCTCAAGGACAACGGCTGGTCGCAGATCACTGTGGATAACTCGGCCGGCGAGTCGGCGGTGTATGCCAAGGTCACGGATGCGGTGGGGCGCAGGGCGTTTCGGCATGCGTTTGTGCCGGCTGGCGCGGTGTTTACGTTCGCCAAGATGGACCCGGGGCTGTATCTGCTCAAGTACAAGATGATGAGTACGGGCTGTGCCTTTGCGTCGGGTCGGATCTTGCTGGAGGAGACGCCGATGGGCAGTCAGATCAAGTCCAGTGCGTACAAGCTGACGTTGCGCAAGTTGCAGAACCGCAGTGTGCCGTTTGCGCGGCTGAAGGATGATCAGTTTTAGTAGTGAGTCATGACAGGAATGCGGCGTTGCGTATTCCGCCTTCGCGAGCAAGCTCGCTCCCACGGCCTTAGGCAATCGTACGCGGAGATCATGTTTTGCAACGCTTTCAGGCCGGTTTTTGCAGGCTTGGTCTCTTTCTTTTGAAGGACATTTCCGAGAGAATCCCCGACCGCTTGCGCCTCTCGATGTGTGCTTCTAATCTCCGCCTGTCGCTGCACATCAGCGATCGGGTTTAGTCGCCCGGATTTGAGTTAAGGCGTATCGCGTCGCTGTTTTGGTCAGGTCTTCTTCCTGCACTCTATGGCGGCTGTGCGCGAGGGCACCTTCGGGTGCGCCGGTCTTAGCTCCCGGTCGACTAACCTTCGCACAGCTGCCACCTCAATCGTTTAGTCGCGACCCCAGTGGCAGTTCCATTGAGGAGAGAGCTAAGCATGGTCAAAATAACCCCCGACCCACCCAAACAGTCCAGCACCGCGCCAATCTTCGACAAGGCGGTCGTCAAGCGCGCCATGGCGTGTTACCTGCCAATCCCCCGCACTGACAAAGAACCCCACGACGGCAAGTTCGACTTCATCAGCCTGGAAGCAACCTTGGTGCATGCGCTGGACTTCATGCGTTGTGCATCGGCCACCGCCCACGAACTGGGCGATGAATTGACCGGTGCGCAACGCGACCTGGCGTTTGCCTCCATGCATATGCTGGAAATGGCCAAAGTCATGGTCGAGCGCTCGCTGGAGTGTGTCGAAGAGGTCTGAAACCTCGCACTAAACAGGTCGTGCACAGGCACTTGCATGTGCGCGATTTAGCCAGGCAAAAAGCTTGTTCCAGAGCCTTTACCAAATCTTTATGCACAATCGCTTGATAAAAAAATACGCGCGTTACCAGATTTGCGAATGTTGGCCTGGTGGTCCGCAAGGCATTGTTTTTGCGGGTTACGGAAAGGATTGCGGGAAAAAATAAGGGGCTTCAGTAACTGGCGCGCCAAGCTTTAACGCACTCATCCACATTTTCATCAACAGACTTATCCACAGGTTGCTCAATCGATTTAGGTCACGATTTTCGAGCCAGAATCAGCAGGTTGCGTGGTGTAATCCGGCTGTCACAGAAAGTGCCAACGCTGACGCTGTAGCCCTGCTCGTGGACATACATTGCCCTGTCGAGCACCAGCCACATCTCCAGCGGACGCCGAAACAGGTCGCGGACCAGTTCCAGGTTGCGCACTTCGGCCAGCCTTTTCCAGCCAGCGGCTTCCAGAGAAGCCCAGTCCTGCTGGCCCGGTGCAGGCAGATTTTTCAGTCGCGCCAGATGATTGCAGTAGTCCGCGTAGGACGCATCCAGCCAGGACGTCGGCAGCGAAGGTGTGGGCAAGTAATCGTCAATGCCGCGCAAGCTACGCTGCAGCAGGTCGAAGCCCAGGCGGCGGGCCATCGAGGTGTCGCGTTGGCGCCGCACGCGAGCGCCAGCCGTCACGGTTTCGCTGAGCGGCAGACCGAGTTCGTCTCGTGACAGCTTCAAGCCCGATGCCTTGCCGTCGCTGGACAGCGGTCGATACAGGTCGTGCCGGGTGCGGTTGTAGCAGCACGGCGCGATTGCCATGTACCGGCAGCCGGTCTGGCTGGCCAGCTCCATCAGCTGAATGTGCAGGTCGCCGCAGGCATGCAGCGCCACAGGCGTGTGCTCGGGTTGCAGGCAGCGCCAGGCGTCGTCGGCCATTACATCCTGCTGTACATGCCGCGCGTCGATGCCTTGCCGGGCACTGAGCGTCAGCCCCGCTTCGATCAGCGCCGGGTCTTGCTCCAGACAGGTCAGACGCTGGCCGGGCCCGGTCAGGCGGCGCCCCAGATGGCCTTTGCCAGCGCACCAGTCCAGCCAGTGAGTTGTGCTGTCACGCATGTCCAGATGGCTGGCAAAGGCTTCGATCTGCTGCCACTTGCGCCCCGGCACATCGACGCTCATGCGCGCCTCGACCGGCTGCAGAGCGTGCACGGGCAGTTCGGCGACGTGGCTCAGCGCGACGGCTTCGGCGGCCAGTTGCTTGAACGGGAAGGGTGCGTCGAGGTGTTCCGGGTGATTGTGCGCGGCCTCGGCCTGTTCCAGCGTGCGTTGCCGCAGCCAGTTTGCGAGGTCCGGGTATTTGTCTTCCCACGGCAGGCGCAGGTGTGTGAACGGCTTGGGCCGCCACAGGGCCTGATGCGCGAACAGGAAGCTGTCCAGCGCACGAAAGTGGCTGCCGAGGTGTTCATCCTGCAAGCAAGGTTCAGTGGGCATAGTGGCGGCCTCGCGGGGCAAGGTGCTGACTGGATCGACGCCAGCACCCTTCATATCAGCGCCCCTGACTGGCGTCTACACGCAATAGTTTTTCCAGCAGGCGGAAGCCTTGTACCAGCACGAACGTCATCACGAGGTAGAACATACCGGCGGCGAAGAAAATTTCTACTGGCAGGTAGGTGCGGGCGATGATTGTACGGGCCATGCCGGTCAACTCCAGCAGGGTGACGGTGCTGGCCAGGGCACTGGCCTTGAGCATCAGGATGACTTCGTTGCTGTACGCAGGCAGACCGATACGTGCCGCGCGGGGCAGGACGATGTAGAACAGTGCTTTCCATTTCGACATGCCCAGCGCCCTCGCCGCCTCGACTTCACCGACCGGCACGGCCTGAATGGCGCCGCGCAGGATTTCTGCGATGTAGGCAGCGGTGTGCAGGGTCATGGTGACAACCGCACACCAGAAAGGGTCGCGCAGGTACGGCCACAACGCACTCTGGCGCACCGACTCGAACTGCGCCAGGCCGTAATAGACCAGAAACAGTTGCACCAGCAGCGGTGTGCCGCGGAAGAAAAAGATGTAGGCGTAGGGCAGGGCGCGCACCGGCCAGTGACGCGATGCACGGGCGATGCCCATCGGGATGGCGAGGATCAGCCCGGCGATGACGGCAATCGCCACCAGCTCAAGGGTCAGGGTCGCGCCCTGTGCCAGGCGTGGCAGCCACTTGATGATGACTTCCCAATTCATGACGCGCTCCTCAGAAAGCCGCGACTGGCGCGTTTCTCAAGGAAGTACATGCCGGCCATGGCCAGCACGGTCAGGCCCAGGTACATGAAGGCCGCGACCATGTAGAAGGTGAATGCTTGCTTGGTGAAGCCCACTGCGATCTGCGCGTGGCGCATGATTTCTTCCAGGCCGATCACCGAGACCAGCGCGGTGTCTTTCATCAGAATCATGAACAGATTGCCCAGGCCGGGCAGGGCGATGCGCCACATCTGCGGCAGGACCAGTTTGAAGAGGATGCGCGAGCGTGACATGCCCAGCGCCAGTCCGGCTTCACGATGACCTTTGGGGATGGCCAGAATCGCGCCGCGAAACACTTCGGTCGCGTAGGCACCAAAGCAAATGCCCAGGGCGATGACCCCGGCAGCGAAGGCGCTCAGGGCCAGGTCAGGAATGTCGAACAGTTTGCCCAGAGCGCGCATGCCGTTGACGGTGCCGAAGTAAATCAGCAACACCCAAAGCAGTTCGGGAATGCCGCGTACCAGGGTCGAGTAGGTACTGCCCAGCCATTGCAGCAGCTTGTAGGGCGAGGTCTTGGCCAAGGCGCCGAGCAGTCCGAGTATCAGCCCCAGGCACAGGGCCGAGAGTGCAAGCTGGACCGTCATCAGCGCGCCAGCCGCAAGGGCCGGGCCGAATCCGTGGAGATCAATGTTCATGGGCAGGCTTTGTCAGGGCCGGTCGCCGCGCTTCTACAGGAAGCGGCGGCGACGCGGTCAGGTGAATCAGAGGATGCTGAAAGGGAAATACTTGTCGTTGATCTTCTTGTAGGTGCCATCAGCGATGATTTCTTTCAGGGCCGCGTTCAAGCGCTCGCGCAGGGCATCATCACCCTTGCGCACGGCGATGCCGATCTTGTCGTCTTCAACGACAGGCTCGCCCTTGAACTCGAAGTTCTGACCCGCTTCGCTTTTCAGCCACTCGAAGCTGACGTATTTGTCGGCCAGCATGGCGTAGACGCGACCGGCGGACAGGTCGAGGAAGGCGTTTTCCTGAGTGTCATAGAGCTTGGCGTCCGGGATCTCCAGTGTGTCTTCCAGCCAGGTGGCGGCCCGCGTCGAGCGTTGGGCACCCACTGACTTGCCGGCAAGACTTTCTTTGGCTTTTTCAGTGCTCGATACGTCGATCGAGGAAGTTTTCGGCGCGATGAATTGCAGCTTGTTCGAGTAATAGGGGTTGGTGAAATCGACCACCTGCTTGCGCTCTTCGGTGATCGACAGCGATGAGATCAGGAAGTCGAACTTGTTGGCCATCAACGCCGGGATGATGCCGTCCCAGTCTGACGTCACCGCTTCGCACTCGACCTTCATCCTGGCGCACAGGGCCTGGCCGATTTCATAGTCAAAGCCCACCACCTGGCCACTCGCGTCCTTGTTGTTGAACGGCGGGTAGGCACCTTCGATGCCCATTTTCATTGTTTCAGCAAAGGCACTGCCGCTGAAGGCAAGGGTGGCCGCTGCGATCAGCAAGATCTTTTTGTACGACTGCATGGGTGTTGCTCCGTTAGCGGTGACTCGACATGAATTGTTTGCACCTTGCCGACAGCGGATTTTCGAATACTTGCTGCGGTGTGCCCTGTTCTTCGACCATTCCCTGATGCAAAAACACCACTTCAGTTGATACCTGACGTGCAAAATTCATTTCGTGGGTCACCAGCAGCATGGTCCGGCCTTCTTCAGCCAGTGCGCGGATGACGCCGAGTACTTCCTGAACCATCTCCGGGTCGAGGGCCGAGGTCGGCTCGTCGAACAGGATAACCTTTGGTTGCATGGCCAGCGTACGAGCAATGGCGGCGCGCTGCTGTTGACCGCCGGAGAGCTGCGCGGGGTAGGCATGGCGCTTGTCGGCGATACCGACCTTGGCCAGTAACTCTTCAGCCACCTCGATGGCTTCGGCCTTGCTCTGGCCCAGAACGCGACGCGGCGCTTCGATGATGTTATCGAGCACGCTCATGTGCGGCCACAGGTTGAAATTCTGGAACACGAAGCCGATCTGGCTGCGCAAGCGGTTGATCTGCCGGTTATCGGCGGCAATCAGGTCGCCGTTGCGCGCGGCCTTGAGCTTCAATTCTTCGCCGGCCACCAGAATCTGGCCCTGATGCGGGTTTTCCAGCAGGTTGATGCAGCGCAGCAGCGTGGACTTGCCGGAACCGGATGAGCCGAGGATCGATATGACATCGCCGTCGCGAGCGGTCAGCGAGATGCCTTTGAGCACCTCAAGCTGGTCGTAGCGCTTGTGCAGGTTGCGGATTTCCAGGGCGGGCGTGGCCTCGGCCATGTGGGGTCCTCATTGAAGTGTGCGCGCTGGCTGCCAGCGAACGTCAAGCTAGCACAGCGTTTAAAGGACAACCATCAGCGTCTTTGGTCCAGCGTGGAGGGGCTCGACGGGTTGTCTCATCTGGGCAGCGGACGGTCGCATGAAGGCAAGCACGATGCCCTGCAAAACAGGGGCGTGCGCGAAAAAGGCGCGATGTTGCCAGCTTTAGCCTGGTGTTGGAAGTAGCATTTGCTGAGCGGCGGTCTGATTTGCGCACCATGTTTGCGCTTGTAAGAGGGTTTTGGGCATTTTTGGTGCGTGCATGTAGACGAATCTGAGGCGTTTGGTAACAAATCCTACAGACTGCGTATAAAACCATCGTCTTGCATGCTTCAAGCGCCACGCTACAAGCCTCGTATTCTCTAAGCGACGTCGTTTTCGAAATATTTTGGCGCAATTCTTGCGTCAATAATAAAGAACGGCACCGTAGCTTTCTTTTTACGCAATGCTTCGGTGTGCCTCGCTCGTCTTGCATAGGTGGTTTTATGAGCAGTACCGCTAACTCTTCCGAGCTCGAACAAGGGCTGAAACCGCGACACATTACGATGCTGTCGATTGCCGGCGTTATTGGTGCCGGTCTGTTCGTCGGCTCCGGCCATGCGATTGCCGAGGCTGGTCCTGCCGTGCTGCTGGCCTACGCCGCTGCGGGTACGCTGGTGGTGCTGGTGATGCGCATGCTGGCCGAAATGGCCGTTGCCTCGCCGGACACAGGTTCGTTCTCAACCTACGCCGACCGCGCTATCGGGCATTGGGCCGGT
Organism: Pseudomonas sp. ICMP 3272; assembly: GCF_001466905.1. NCBI lineage: Bacteria > Pseudomonadati > Pseudomonadota > Gammaproteobacteria > Pseudomonadales > Pseudomonadaceae > Pseudomonas > Pseudomonas sp. ICMP 3272. The sequence goes on along the minus strand of NZ_LKEK01000038.1, from coordinate 67,192 downwards.
TTCACTATCGGCTGGTTGTACTGGTGGTTCTGGGTGCTGGTGATTCCACTGGAGGCCAACGCTGCTGCAACCATCCTGCACGCCTGGTTCCCCAACATCGCGATCTGGATGTTCACGCTGGTCATCACGCTGGTGTTGACGGCGACCAACCTGTTCAGCGTGAAGAACTACGGTGAATTCGAGTTCTGGTTCGCGCTGATCAAGGTCGTGGCGATCATCGCGTTCGTGGTGCTGGGTGTTGCGGCGATCTTCGGTCTGCTGCCCACCAGCAACGTCAGCGGTGTCAGCCATCTGTTCGACACCGGCGGCTTCCTGCCAAACGGCATGGGCGCGGTGCTGGCGGCGATGCTGACCACCATGTTCTCGTTCATGGGCACTGAAATTGTGACCATTGCAGCGGCGGAGTCCAAGAACCCTGGCAGGCAGATCACCAAGGCCACCAACTCGGTGATCTGGCGGATCTTCCTGTTCTACCTGGTTTCGATCTTCATCGTTGTGTCGCTGGTGCCGTGGAACGACCCGCGCTTGGCCGAGGTGGGTTCTTATCAGACCGTGCTCGATGCAATGGGCATTCCGAACGCCAAGCTGATTGTCGATCTGGTGGTGCTGGTTGCTGTGACCAGCTGCCTGAACTCGGCCCTGTATACCGCTTCACGCATGCTGTTCTCGCTGGGCAAGCGCGGCGATGCACCTGCCGTGTCGAAGCGCACCAGCAAGGGCGGTACGCCTCGCTGGGCAGTGATCATGTCGACTGCCGCGGCGTTCCTGACTGTCTTCGCCAACTACATCGCACCGGCTGCCGTGTTTGATTTCCTGCTGGCCAGCTCTGGTGCCATTGCCCTGCTGGTGTATCTGGTAATTGCCGTGTCGCAACTGCGGATGCGCCAGAAGCGCATCGCTGCGGGCGAGGCCATCGACTTCAAGATGTGGCTGTTCCCATGGCTGACCTGGGCGGTGATCGCGTTCATCGTCGCGGTGCTGACCATCATGCTGCTGCAGGAAGAGCATCGCCTCGAAATCATCGCCACCGGCGTACTCAGCCTGTTGGTGATCGGCGCTGGCCTGATCGTATCGCGTCGCCGCAAGGCCGGCCGCGTGGGCGCTGCTGCGCTGGGTTGATCGCGCCCTTAGCGGATGATGCTCGTGCCAATGTCATACATTGGCACGAGCATGCATTAGCGTGCGGCTCTGGTGTCTCTCTTCATCAGCAGGTCGGATGCCAGGGTGTAATCCTTCTGGAAGGCGGGGCTTTCGATCCACTCGATTGCACTGTCTTCGTCCTCATCGTGGTACATGGCGCGGTACACGATAAGCAGACCCATCATGAAGTCCGTGGCCGGGTCTTCGTCCTCTTCGGAAACGACCAGTGCCAGCACCGGGTATTGCAGGAAGACGACGCACAGCGCCAGTTGGCTGATGGCCTCGGCGGCTTTCATGGCCACGAAGAGATCGTCATAGTCGGCCGGGTCGAAGCCGTTCTCCACGATGTCTTTGAAGTCGAACGTGTTTAGATCAAGTTCGACGTCATCAAACGGCAGATTGACCAGCGCAGAGGCGAACACCGGGTGGACGAGGCTGGTTGTGCCCTTGCCCGAGCGGTTCTGCTTGGCCTTGATTTTTGCGCGCTTGGCACGTTTTTGCTGCTTGTCTGGCGAGGCCATGAGCGGTCCTTTGACGGGCGTGAAATGCGATGGCCGCTATTGAAGCGCAGACGGGCTGGATAACCAAGGCTTGGCCGTAATCTCTGGACAATAAAAAACCCGCAGAACGCGGGTTTTGATGTGCGGGGCGTTACATGATCGTCATCGCTTGCCCGGTTTTGCAAACGCTTCAGCTTCATCCATGCGCGTGGCGAACATGTTCACGGCCTCGACCGCATCGCTTGCGCCGTCGCGGATCTGGACGATGACCTGTCCGGCCTGATCTGCCAGTGTCACACCTCTAATGGCACCTTCCTGCGTGGCATCCATGCTCGCCACAGCCTCACGTGTTTCGGCGAGGATCTTGCCGATCATTTCGGCAATCTCGGTGGTCGAGCCGCTGGTACGTCCGGCCAGTTGCCGGACTTCGTCTGCCACCACGGCAAACCCGCGACCCTGATCACCCGCCCGTGCCGCTTCGATGGCAGCGTTGAGCGCCAGCAGGTTGGTCTGGTCGGCGATGCCGCGGATGGTGTTGACGATGGCGGTGATCTGCTCGGAGCGATCGCCCAGCTGGCTCACCAGCTTCGCCGACGCGCCGATGTTTTCGGCAATCTGGCGCATTTCCCGAGCGGTTTCCTGAATGACCAGGGTTCCTTGTTCGGCCACTTTCTCGGTTTCTGCCGAGATATGGTAAGCACGCGACGCACCATGCGCATCGGCTTCCTGCTTTTCGACACGCTGGGTAATGTCACTGGCGAACTTGACGATCTTATAGAGCTTGCCGTCGACATCAAAAACCGGGTTATACGTTGCTTCCAGCCAGACAACCCGGCCATGTTTGCCGAGGCGTTTGAACTGATCGCCAATGAACTCGCCCTGATTCAACTTGCGCCAGAATTCGGCATATTCCGGGCTGTTGACCAGTGCCGGTTCGCAGAACGATCTGTGGTGTTTACCTTTGATCTCGTTCAGTGCGTAACCCATGACGTTCAGGAAATTACTGTTGGCGGTTATCACATTGCCATTGGGCTCGAATTCGCAAACAGCCATGGCCCGGTCTACTGCTGCCAGCTTGCCGTTGGTCTCGTTTTCGAGCATTACGCGTTTGGTAACGTCCAGAGCATATTTGACCACCTTGAACACTTTGCCCTGCGTATCGGTCACCGGGTTGTAGCTTGCCTCCAGCCAGACGCTACGGCCATTCTTGTCGATGCGCTTGAAGGTGCCGGAGATGAACTTGCCAGCCTTCAGAGACGCCCACAGGTCCGCGTATTCACGGCTGCGGAGCATCTCCGGCTCGCAAAAGTCGCGGTGCGTCTTGCTGGCCAGCTCATCGGCCCGGTAGCCCATCGTTGCAAGGAAGTTATCGTTGGCACGAAGGATCTTGCCGTCGAGACCCAGCTCGACCACCGCCATTGATTTTTCCAGTGCGTTTGTCAGTCCTTTGAGTCCATCTACCTCGGCCTTCATGGCTGTCAGTTCAGCTTTGTTCTTGTTTCCGAACATAACCTGCCCCTTGGTGTGTTTGTGGACTTGCTGTGATTAGAGTATCGGCTCGAAAAGCTGAGACATGAACGGGTCATCGCAACAATCGACTGGATAAATGAAGAGATTTATTGGCGTCAAAAAAGTGCAGTTTTTGGTCAAAGAAAAATACATTGACCATAAGTGCACAGATATCTGGAAAAGCGGTCTGCCCGTCAAATTCCGGACAAAGAAAAGCCCGCGATGGGGGAGCGGGCTTAAGGATTCACACTTGGGAGCAGCTCTACAATGACGCGGTCGCTGTGAAAACTTTGTGAAGAGTATTCACTGTTTTCACTTTTTTTCCGGCTGGATGGTGTTGGTCACTTCGGACGTCGGCACGAAGGTCTTCGACTCTTCGGCAGCCGCTTCCTTGGACGCCGCTTTGTCCTTGGCCGCTTCGGTGTTCTCTTTGGCAGCCTCGTTCACTTTGTCCTGAGCAGACTCCATCTTCTCCTGGGATTTCTCCTGATGAGCCTGAGCGTCCTGTGCTTTCTGTTCGGATTTGCTGTCGCAGGCAGCCAGACCCAGAGTGGCGGCGAGGATGAGGGCGGAGGCAGTTAACTTGAGCACGGAATTTTCCTTGTGGAAGCAAATGTATGGCTTCGAGGGTGGGCGGGGAAAATTAGTTCAATGGGATGGGGGCGGCAGGGCTCTGGATGGGTGGTCTTGAGGGGCTCGAAGCATCGTTTCGCACCTGTGGCCGAGCGCTATCTGGAAGTGATTCGGGTTGATACCTTTCTTCGCAGATTGACTGTACATGACCTCGGCAGGTCGATATCCAAGGATCGGATCAGGGAGGGAGAAATGAAAAGCCCAGCTGCAGGCTGGGCCAGCATTTACCAAGGAAGTTTGGAAATTGTGTACCTTGGCCTGCCATTTCCCACTGTTCTCGCGCTTACGCCAATAGTGAATGTCTGATTTAGCCGGGTGTTAATTATTGCCGGGTTCTCAATTGCGGCAGCAATCCGTCCGTGGATAATTGTGCCTTCCTGGGTTTTGAATTCGAAGCGACGTTCGGCAGGAAAGGCGCCAAGAAATTCGCCACTGAACTCGATATCGGTTTCAGTGATGTTTTCCACGCTCAGGCGCGATCTGCTAATGCGAACCTGATCAACGCTGGTAAAGGAAAATACGTGGTCTCTGGTTGTTACGGAGCAGTAGGCTTCATAGGCTATTAGTTTGTCCAGGTACTCTGAGACCGTGGCAATAGCCCTTGTACCAAGCCTAGACGCTGGCTCTGACAACTCCTCATCACCTTTGGTGGATGCCTCAAGAAGTTCTGCAACCAGCTCGAAAGCTTGCGAGACGGGCGTAGTCCCCTCCAGTGAGAGCTGAGGGTCACCACTTGGCGCCTCCTCAAACTCAAAACCAAATGAGCCCAGTGCCGTCCCTGTGATCAGTATCTGGTTTTGAGCTTTGTTTGGGATTGGCCCAAAATCATTCAGAACACCGCTTATAGAGGCTGCAATAGCCGATACGGCATCGGAAAATTTTGTGGTTACCGCGGCCCCAAACTCAGCACCTATACCGTGTACCCCTCTGACTGGAGTTCCGCGGTAAGTAACCACTGCTTTAGCGGGTGAGAATGCGCCGCGGCCAGGCTCTAGAAGACCTGCGCCTACCTGATTCTTCCTGGCTCGCAGCGAAAGACGTGAAAGGTTGCTCAGACCTGGCTTCTGAGCGATGCGGTCCAGGAAACCGATTTCTGCCTGTGCGTGAGTGAATTCAGTTCTATTCATTCTGGAGCTCCCGCTTTCGAATCCCCAAAAGGTCGGCCGCAGCTTGGTCATGCAATGGATCGAGTTTCACGCTCAGAAATCCTTTCCATTGCTGAGATCTTCTGTGCGACCACATACTGTACCAGTACGCCGCAAGCTCAATGAGTGTTTCGGGTGGGTCAGAGAGCAGATTTATATAAAAATCGACTCTATACGATGTCTTGATCCATTCTGTGTCTGTCAGCTTTTGAACATCATCAGCGGTCAATGATTGCTGAATGGCGGCTGACACATCGGCGAATGTCACAACATCCATATCATTGGGCGGGCGGCCCTCCAGCATCTCCACGTTCTCCATGAAGCTGCCGTTAAGCCACTGAATGCCCGAAACGATACCCATGCGATGGATTTCAGATCGATGAGACAGGAAGCCCTCAAGCACCTCGCATCTTTCTAAGGTAGTCGAGAAGCGATCAATCAACCGCTTTACGTCTGTCGGATAGGGCGCTCGCTCAAAAGATGTTGGATTCCGCTCGTTGATCGGCGGAATTACCCCCTGATGATCCCATAGTGGTATCAACTTCACCTCCGTGTGCCATGGTCCAGCCGAGGAAGCCAGCTGCGTTGTTTATTGCAGTACACCCCCGCCGGTTCGTTGGTTTGCCTATAACCTAAGCTTGCCAGATGACTTGGCTTCCCCCTTCGGAAGTGCATGTGTGCACTCTGTCATGCAACGCAAAATGTGGGCAAGCGCAAACGTTGTACGCAAAGTTTCGAGCGCTCGCGCGTCAGCAGATTTTCAGGGCTGGATAGAAGATGTCTGCTTCAGCGAGCATAGCGCCCAACGACCATAGGTATCAGCCGGTACTCAGCAATTTAGCTACGTGCTGAATGATTGGCATCGTTCAGTGGTCGAGCTTGTCAATGGACGGGTTGTGTGCCGAGCTTTGGGGATACGAGGAAGGTTAGGCCCAGACAACAAAAAGCCCGCATGAGGCGGGCTTCTTGTGTGCTTTCAGGTGTGCTTGGCATCACCTGAAAACGAAAGGTGGTGCCCAGAGACGGAATCGAACCGCCGACACGGGGATTTTCAATCCCCTGCTCTACCGACTGAGCTATCTGGGCAACGGGGCGCATTAGACGTGTTTTTCAGGAGGTCGTCAAGCGTGTTTTTTAAAAAATTTGAATTATTACCGACGCTTACGACCTTCACTGCGTGAAACGCTTTATTTTTCGGGGGGAACGTAGCCTTCGGCCTGGGCGTATTCTTCGCCGGAGAGAAACTTGTCCATCTCGGTCTGGAGGAATTTACGGTCTTCGGCGTTCATCATGTTCAGGCGACGCTCGTTGATCAGCAGGGTCTGGTGTTTCTGCCAGTCGGCCCAGGCTTTCTGCGAGACGTGGTTGAAGATGTCCTCGCCCTTGGCGCCCGGATACGGGGCGCGTTCCAGGCCGGGCAGTTCTTCTTTGTATTTGCGGCACATTACGGTGCGGGTCATGACGACTCTCCTGCGTTCAATACGTCGGCTGCGCGTTTGAGCAGCTTTTTCACCGGGGCGGCAAGGCCCAGGCGTGGCGGGGTGGCGAGGTTATACCAGAGCCAGTCAGCCTCGGCCACGTGATCGGTGGACTCCTGGACCTTGACCAGCCAGGGTTCGATGCTCAACTGGAAGTGGCTGAAAGTGTGGATCAGCCCCGGCAGTTCATGGTGCTCGCCCAGTTGCAGCGCGTGTTGGGTGGCCAGGTGCTGAAGGTCATCGAAGTCATCCAGTTCCGGCAGGCTCCACAGGCCGCCCCACAAGCCGCTGGAAGGGCGACGATAAAGCAGGATCGCGCCGTCTTCGTTGGCGAGCATCGGCATGAGCGTGCGTTTCTGCGGCACGGTCTTGCGCGGCTTGGGGATCGGGTAGCGCGTTTCCAGGCCCAGCATGTGCGCCTCACAACTGCGCTCCAGCGGGCAGAGCAGGCAGCTCGGTTTGCTGCGGGTGCAGAGCGTGGCCCCCAGGTCCATCATCGCCTGGGTGTAGTTGTTGACCCGGCGGTGCGGCGTGAAGCGTTCAGCGGTGGCCCACAGCTGCTTGGCCACCTTCGGTTCGCCAGGGTAGCCCTCTTGCGCGGTGAAGCGCGCCAGCACGCGTTTGACGTTGCCATCGAGGATCGGCGCGCGAATGCCCATGCTCAGGCTGGCAATCGCGCCTGCGGTGGACAGGCCGATGCCGGGCAGCAGAATGAGTTTTTCGACATCGCGGGGAAACTCGCCGCCATGGTCGGCGACCACGATTTTTGCCGTTTTCTGCAGGTTGCGGGCGCGGGTGTAGTAACCCAGCCCGGTCCACAGGTGCAGCACTTCGTCCTCGGGCGCGTCGGCCAGCGCCTGCACGGTCGGCAGGGCCTCCATGAAGCGGTCGAAGTAATTCAGAACGGTGCTGACCTGGGTCTGCTGCAGCATGATTTCCGACACCCAGACCCGGTACGGCGTGATGTCTTGTTGCCAGGGCAGGTCATGTCGGCCATGACGGTCGTACCAGTCCAGCACGGCGCTGGAGAATTGTTCGGGTTGCATGGCCTGAAGGGCTCTCGTCGTCGGGGTATGAGTCGGGATAGGAAAGGTTGCGCCAGTGGAGCGCCGCGAGGGCGCTCCTGAGCTATTCACATTGCTCTAGCGCTTGAACAATCCCTTGAGGGCGTCCTTGAGTTCGGGGCTGACCTTGTCACCGAGTTTTTCATTCAGCTTGTCCTCAAGCTTCTCGCTGATCCGGTCGCCCGCCAGCTTGGCAGCGATCTGACCGACGCCTTCCTTGTCCAGGCGGCAGGCTTTGGCACCCAGTTCCAGCGGGCCACGGCACTGCACCGGCCATTCGATGCCGACGTAGCGCGGGTTGATCTCGCAGGCCGGGTCCGGCATGTCGCTCTTGTCGCCTTCGATGATGATACCGACGCGGTAGTTCATGCCCAGAACGCGCAAATCGATATCGCCGTTACCGTTGACGGTCAGGCCTGGAATACGCACTTTGAGGTCCGGGTTGCTGGCCACGCCGTTGCGTACCACCAGATTGCCGTTGAGCTGCTGGAACGGGGTGTCCTTGGCGCGCGGTTCGCCGGTGAGCGGTTTGCGGTTCAGGGTCGAAATACCCTTGCACAGTTGCTGCTCCAGGTTGGCATTGACCAGCACGCCGTTATTGAGCGCGAAGCTGGCGGTGCCGTTCAGGCTGTCGATCAGGGCTTTTTCGCTGTTGCCCGCACCGGTCAGGTTGCTGTCGAGCGTCAGCAGGCCACGTACTGGCGGCGTCTGGCCCTGGCTTTCCAGGATGCGTTCGACCGGCACTTTGGCAATGCGCGTTTGCACCGTTGCTACAGGCGTGTCCGGACGCGCGTCCAGATTGCCCTTGACCTCGAAGTTGCCGTTGTAGAGATCGCCACTCAGCGTATCAACCTTGATGACGCCACCACTGGCCTGGGTCTTGAATGCTGCGTTGTCGATGGGCAGTTTATTCAGGGTCAGCTTGCCAAAGCTCAGGTCAGCCTCGATATCCAGCGCACGCAGGCGCTCCAGTGGCAGCAGCTTTGTGGTGCTCCAGGCCGCCTTGGTCGGTTGCTCGGGCAGCGGTGAGTCGCCCGCAACGGCTGCGGCTTCGCCCGACTGCACTTCGGATTTGCGTGCCGCCTTGGCGCCTTTGCTTTCTTCACTTTCAGCCGGACGATAGCGGTCGGCGTCGAAGGTATCGCCCTTGAGCTGGACACGCAGCGCCTGCTTGGCGAAGTCGTCCACGGCGATCCGACCCGTGAAGGTGCTGTCGTCGACTTTCAGGTTGAGGTTATCCAGCGCAAGGCTGGTGGGCGTGCCTGCGAGGCGTGTGACCATTTCAACCTTGCTCAGCGCGCCCTCGGACATGGCGGGCAATGGCTGGCCGATGTTTTCGAAGAAGGTGCGCAGGTCGAGCTGGGCGATGGACAGGCCGCCGCTGATCTGTGGCGTCTTGTCCAGATCACGGGCACGCAGTTCGCCCAGTGCGCGCAACTGATTGGCTGACACTTTGAGGCTGTTCCATTCAGCGATATTAGCGGCCAGGTCAACGAGCAACTGGCCCTGCGCCGAAAAGGTCACGGTCTTGCCTTGCAGCGGCTCGCCGGCGACTTCACCGGACAGGCGCATGTCTTCGAATTGATAACGCTTGAGCGCGCGGTCCATGCGCAGCTCGCCGACCAGCTCGGTCTTGGCGCGCACGACGGGCTGGTTGGTGCTTAGAAAGGCCGTCAGTTTGATCGGGATGTCGGACGCTTCACGAATCGGCCCGGTGCTCAGTTGAATGCTCTCGGCTGTGAAAGTTCGGCCTTTGCGGGCATCGCTGTAATCCACGCGGGCGTTGTTGACGGTCAGGCTGTCGATATCCAGCCGGATTGGCTGGGAAGGGCGGTCGGCCTTGGGCGCGTCCGGGGCTGGCGCAGGAGCCGCTTCGCCAGGCGCTGCGGTGGTTGCGACAGCGGGCTTGCCGATGTCTTCCCAGTTGCCATGACCGTTTTCGTCACGGTGCAGGGCCAGGTTAAGGCCTTCGACGCGGATGTCGCTCATCTGCACCTGACGACGAAGCAGCGGCAGGACACGCACGGACAGGCCGAGCATCTGCACATCGGCAAACGGCTGATCGGGGGCGGTCAGGGTGGCGACATGGGCGTCGTGCAATTCCAGGCCGAGCCAGGGGAACAGGCTCCAGCCGATATCGCCGTTGAGCGTCAGCTCGACGTTGGCCTTGTCGCGTGCCAGCTGGCGAATCTCGTCTTTGTAGTCGTTGGGATCAAACAGGTGGGTCAGGGCGAAGCCGAGAGCCACGATGATCAGCAACAGCCCGAGAATAAACAGCCCCAGGATTTTGCCGAACGCTTTCATGGGCGAGTCCTTGTGTCGATGTTCAAAAATAGCCCGTGAGTATACCGCTCTGACGCGCGTACCGGGCTGCGGATGCCGTTATTGCTGTCCGGTCTGTGGTTTGAGGTGTCCGCGCGCCTCTCGACCAGACCGCCAAACAGCTTTTGCCGCAACTAAGGTTCTGACAGTTTTTCTTATCATTTAATTGACTGCATCTATGGCGTCATAGAGCGCGCGGATTAACCGATGCAATAGATAATAAAAAGCATGTAACGAGATGCTTATTTGCCATCAGACAGTGATAGTCTCCGTTTTTGCTGGCTCAGGTGCGTCTTTTTGTCACGTATCTGAATAACCTGCCGATAAAACAGACATGGCCGCTCGGCACTGAGTCTGTGGCGGACCAGCGGACCATCTGCGAGCTTCACACATTGGGGTAATTATAATGAGCACAAGCACAGCCTTGGGCGGCGCAGCCGTTCAACCTGCGTTCTTGTCCAAAGAGCGCATTATCGCCAAGCCCGGTTTCAACCGTTGGCTTGTTCCACCAGCAGCATTGGCAATCCACCTTTGTATCGGTATGGCTTACGGCTTCTCGGTGTTCTGGTTGCCGTTGTCCAAGGCCGTGGGTATTACTGCACCCGTCGCCTGCACTCCGGACATGGGTTTCTTCGCGCAGATGTTCGCGTCGACCTGTGACTGGCAGATCTCCATGCTGGGCTGGATCTACACCCTGTTCTTCATCTTCCTGGGTTGCTCGGCTGCCATCTGGGGTGGCTGGCTGGAGCACGCAGGTCCACGCAAGGCCGGTGTTGTTTCTGCCGTGTGCTGGTGTGGCGGTCTGCTGATTTCCGCACTGGGTATTTATACCCACCAGATCTGGCTGATGTGGCTGGGCTCGGGCGTGATCGGCGGTATTGGTCTGGGGCTGGGCTATATCTCCCCCGTATCGACTCTGATCAAGTGGTTCCCGGACAAGCGCGGCATGGCGACCGGCATGGCGATCATGGGCTTTGGTGGCGGCGCGATGGTGGGTGCACCGCTGGCCACTGCGCTGATGGGTCACTTCGCTTCGGCTGAAAGCGTGGGCGTCTGGCAGAGCTTCGTGGTGATGGCGGTGATTTACTTCATCTTCATGATCGGCGGTGCACTGGGCTACCGCGTTCCGCCAACCGGCTGGAAGCCTGAAGGCTGGACCGCTCCGGCTGCCAAGGCCAAGAACGCGATGATCACCAACCGTCACGTGCACGTAAGCGTGGCCTGGAAGACACCGCAGTTCCGTCTGGTCTGGCTGGTGCTGTGCCTGAACGTATCGGCCGGTATCGGCATCCTGGGCATGGCTTCGCCGCTGCTTCAGGAAGTGTTCGCCGGCAAACTGCTGGGCGTCGATCTGACCTTCAGCCAGCTCAATGCCGACCAACTGAAAGCCATTGCTGCGATCGCAGCCGGCTTCACGGGTCTGTTGAGTCTGTTCAACATCGGCGGTCGTTTCTTCTGGGCTTCGTGCTCGGACTTCATCGGTCGCAAGGCAACCTACTTCGTATTCTTCGCACTGGGCTTCCTGCTTTATGCGTCGGTTCCGACACTGAGCCATATGGGTAGCATCGCGCTGTTCGTGGCCGCGTTCTGCATTGTGCTGTCGATGTACGGTGGCGGTTTTGCGACGGTTCCGGCTTATCTGGCTGACCTGTTCGGTACGCAGATGGTCGGCGCGATCCACGGTCGTCTGCTGACTGCCTGGGCTGCGGCCGGTGTGCTCGGTCCGGTATTGGTCAACTACCTGCGTGAGTACCAACTCGCCCACGGTGTTGCACGTGCCGATGCCTACGACATCACCTTGTACATCCTCTCGGGTCTGCTGGTGCTGGGCTTTATCTGCAACCTGCTAATTCGTCCGGTTGCCGACAAGTACTTCATGACCGACGCCGAGCTGGCGGCTGAACAAGCCATCGGTCACGACAAGGGTGCCAATGCCACGACTTCGCTGGAGTGGAAAGCATCCGCAGGCAGTAAGCCGCTGGTCATCGCCGCCTGGCTGGCCGTAGGCATCCCGCTGGCGTGGGGCGTCTGGATTACCCTGCAAAAGACCGCAGTGCTGTTTCACTAAAAGCCTGTAGGTAACAGATAAGCGCTTGCACTTCGGTGCAGGCGCTTTTTTTTGTGCGCAGACTTCTTGTTCCACGCACTCTGAATCGGACGCAGAGCGTCGCACGATAGTTGAGGCTATCGTTCCGCACGCTCCAGCGTGGGAATGCCGTTCATGACGCTCCGCGTCACCTATCTGCGGCTCAATGTGTTTGATGCACTGCCCGTTCCCCCGCAGACGCTGCTACATTAGCAACCCCTGTTTTTATTGCCTGTAGGAGTTGTTTGCATGCTAGCCCACGTGGAGTCATACGCTGGTGATCCGATCCTTTCCCTGATGGAAACCTTTGGCAAGGATTCCCGTGCGGACAAGGTCAATCTGAGCATCGGCTTGTATTACGACGCGCAGGGCCGTATCCCTCAGCTGGCATGCGTAGCAACGGCACAACAGCAACTGGCCGAGGGCGAGCAGGCGGCTTCGGTCTATCTGCCGATGGAAGGCCTGGCGGCGTATCGGCAGGCGGTGCAAACCCTGTTGTTCGGTGCCGATCACCCGCTGGTTCAGGCAGGCCGTGTGGCCACCATTCAAACCGTGGGCGGCTCGGGGGCACTAAAGATAGGTGCCGATTTCCTCAAGTATGCGTTTCCGGACTCGCAGGTGTGGGTCAGCGATCCGACCTGGGAAAACCATAACGCGCTGTTCGGCGGAGCGGGCTTCAAGGTCAACGCGTACCCGTACTTCGATGCCCAGACGGGTGGCGTGAGGTTCGAGGCCATGCTCGACACGGTGCAGGGTCTGCCTGCGCAGAGCATCCTCCTGCTGCACCCGTGCTGCCATAACCCGACCGGTGCCGATCTGACAGTTGCGCAATGGGACCGCCTGATCGAAGTGATCAAGGATCGTCAGCTCATCGCGTTTCTGGATATTGCCTATCAGGGTTTCGGCAAAGGCATGGACGAAGACGCCTACGCCATCCGCGCAATGGCCAACGCAGGTGTCACAACGCTGGTCAGCAACTCGTTCTCGAAAATCTTCTCGCTGTACGGCGAGCGGGTCGGCGGGTTGTCGGTCGTTTGCGAAGACACCGCGTCGGCTGCCAACGTATTCGGCCAGCTCAAGGCCACTGTGCGCCGCAACTACTCCAGCCCGCCTGCACATGGCGCGTTTCTGGTGTCGAAAGTGCTCAACACACCGCATTTGCGCGAGCAGTGGCTGGGCGAAGTTGAGGCCATGCGTGTGCGCATCATCGACATGCGCACGCGTCTGGTCGAGGTGCTGGCGCAGAAGGTCTCCGGACGTGATTTCAGCTTTATACTCAGGCAGAACGGGATGTTCAGCTACACAGGTCTGACGCCACAGCAGGTCGATGAACTGAAAGACGTTCACGGCATTTACATGCTGCGCAGTGGCCGGGTGTGCATGGCGGGCCTGAATGAAGGGAATATCGACAAGGTATGTAACGCAATCGCGAGCCTCTTCACCCACTAAATGCCCTGCTGGTCGTCTGTTTGCTTCATGGCGGGCGCATCTGGGCCTATAATGCTCGCCTTTTTTCGCCCAATGATTTTGCGGAGCTGGTGATGGCCGAACGTAAGGCGTACGTCGAGCGTAATACTCTGGAAACCCAGATCAAAGCCTCGATCAACCTGGATGGCACCGGAAAGGTCCGATTCGATATCGGTGTGCCTTTTCTTGAGCACATGCTCGACCAGATCGCCCGGCACGGGCTGATCGATCTGGACATCGAATGCAAGGGTGACCTGGCAATCGACGACCACCACACGGTGGAAGACGTCGGCATCACCGTGGGCCAGGCGTTCAGCCAGGCGATCGGCGACAAGAAGGGCATTCGTCGTTACGGCCACGCCTACGTGCCGCTCGACGAAGCGCTGTCGCGCGTGGTCATCGATTTCTCCGGGCGTCCGGGCCTGCAGATGCATGTGCCGTATACCCGCGCAACGGTGGGCGGCTTTGATGTGGACCTGTTTCAGGAGTTCTTTCAGGGCTTCGTCAACCACGCGAACGTGACGCTGCACATCGACAACCTGCGTGGCACCAACACTCACCACCAGATCGAAACCGTGTTCAAGGCTTTCGGTCGCGCGCTGCGCATGGCGGTCGAGCTGGATGAGCGCATGGCCGGGCAAATGCCATCCACCAAGGGTGTGCTCTGATGCAGACGGTTGCGGTCATCGATTACGGTATGGGCAACCTGCACTCTGTCGCCAAGGCGCTTGAGCACGTAGGCGCAGGCCGTGTGCTGATTACCAGTGACGCCAAGGTGATTCGCGAAGCCGACCGTGTGGTGTTTCCGGGTGTGGGCGCGATTCGCGACTGCATGGCCGAGATCCGCCGTCTGGGCTTTGATTCGCTGGTCAGGAAAGTCAGCCAGGACCGTCCGTTTCTCGGTATCTGCGTCGGCATGCAGGCGTTGCTCGACAGAAGTGAAGAGAGCGGCGGCGTGGATTGCATCGGTCTGTTTCCCGGCCAGGTGAAGTTTTTCGGCAAGGACCTGCACGAAGAGGGCGAGCACTTGAAAGTGCCGCACATGGGTTGGAATCAGGTCGCTCAGGCGGTGGATCACCCGCTATGGCATGACATTCCGGACCTGGCACGTTTCTACTTCGTGCACAGTTTCTACATCGATGCCGCCAATCAGCGTCAGGTGGTCGGGCGCGGTCACTATGGCCTCGACTTTGCCGCCGCGCTGGCCGACGGTTCGCGCTTCGCCGTGCAATTTCATCCGGAAAAGAGCCACACCCACGGTCTGCAATTGCTGCAGAACTTCGCTGCCTGGGATGGTCGCTGGTAATCGTATGAGCAAAACCAAGAGCAAGCCGCCGATCCTGACCCTTTCGCCCGAGCATGAGCAGCAGGCGATCGACAAGCTCAAGCGCCTGTTCGCAGAGCGCTTCGAGCTGGAGCTGGGTACGTTTGAAGTGGCTGAGGTACTGGAATTGTTCACCCGCGAGATAGCCCCGCATTACTACAATCGCGCCATTTTCGATGTTCAGCAGCAGCTCAAGGAGCGGTTCGAGAGCATCGAAAGCGACCTCTGGGCGCTCGAAAAGAATTGAATAGAAGCAGCTTTGAGCTTCAGGCTTCAAGCCGCAAGAATCAGTGAGTACGCATACTTGCAGCTAATCGCTTGCAGCTTGCCGCTCTTTTTGACCAAGGAATAAGCATGCTGATTATCCCCGCTATCGACCTCAAAGACGGTGCCTGTGTGCGTCTGCGTCAGGGCCGGATGGAAGATTCCACAGTGTTCTCCGATGACCCGGTGGCCATGGCCGCCAAGTGGGTCGACGGTGGTTGCCGCCGTCTGCATCTGGTCGATCTGAACGGTGCGTTCGAAGGACAGCCGGTCAACGGTGATGTGGTCACAGCCATCGCCAGACGCTACCCGAAGCTGCCGATCCAGATCGGTGGCGGCATCCGTTCGCTGGAAACCATCGAGCACTACGTCAAGGCGGGCGTGAGCTACGTCATCATCGGCACCAAGGCCGTCAAAGAGCCCGAGTTCGTGGCTGAAGCCTGCCGTGCGTTCCCCGGCAAGGTGATCGTCGGTCTGGATGCCAAGGACGGTTTCGTCGCCACCGATGGCTGGGCTGAAGTCAGCTCGGTTCAGGTCATTGATCTGGCCAAGCGCTTTGAAGCCGATGGTGTGTCGGCCATTGTCTACACCGACATCGCCAAAGACGGCATGATGCAGGGCTGCAACATCCCGTTCACCGCCGCGCTGGCGGCCGCCACGCGGATCCCGGTAATTGCTTCGGGTGGCATTCATAACCTGGGCGACATTCAGGCGCTGCTGAACGCCAAGGCTCCGGGCATCATCGGCGCAATCACCGGTCGTGCGATCTACGAAGGCACGCTGGATGTGGCCGAAGCCCAGGCGCTCTGCGACCGCGAACAACGCTGAATAGCTGGAGACTGACCCTGTGGCCCTAGCCAAACGCATCATCCCTTGCCTGGACGTCGACAACGGTCGAGTGGTCAAGGGTGTCAAGTTCGAGAACATCCGGGATGCAGGCGATCCGGTGGAAATTGCTCGTCGCTACGATGAGCAGGGTGCCGACGAAATCACTTTTCTCGACATCACTGCCAGCGTCGATGGCCGTGACACCACGCTGCACACTGTCGAGCGCATGGCCAGTCAGGTGTTCATTCCGCTGACTGTCGGTGGCGGCGTGCGTACCGTGCAGGACATCCGTAACCTGCTCAATGCGGGCGCGGACAAGGTGTCGATCAACACTGCAGCGGTGTTCAACCCCGAGTTCGTCGGTGAAGCCGCCGCTCGTTTCGGGTCGCAGTGCATTGTGGTCGCTATCGATGCCAAGAAGGTCTCCGGCCCGGGCGAAACCCCGCGCTGGGAAATCTTCACCCACGGCGGACGCAAACCCACCGGGCTGGATGCGGTGCTCTGGGCGAAAAAGATGGAAGACCTGGGGGCTGGCGAGATCCTGCTGACCAGCATGGACCAGGACGGCATGAAGAACGGCTTCGACCTGGGCGTTACCCGCGCCATCAGTGATGCGCTGGGCATTCCGGTAATTGCTTCCGGTGGTGTCGGCAACCTTGAGCATCTGGCTGCCGGCGTCATCGAAGGTCACGCCAGTGCCGTGCTGGCGGCGAGTATTTTCCACTTTGGCGAATACACCGTTCCCGAAGCAAAGGCTTATATGGCCAGTCGCGGGATTGTGGTGCGCTGAGTACTGCGCATCAAAGCGGGCGTCGCTTGTTTCAGACCATGGGTTTGAAACAGCCGGCGCTCGGTCTGTTTCAGCCCTGTGGCATTCGAGTATTACCTGTAAGCGACATCGCCGGACAGCGCGCTAGACAGTGCGCCGGGTTCACGGCACTCTGCATGCGTCGTTCATGATCGAGTGCTGGAACATGTTCAAACGTCTATTTCTCGCACTGATCGGTGTCGGCTTGTTGCTGAGTGAAACTGCGCGAGCCAGCGACTCAGCGCCTTATTCCATGGTGTTGCTCACCGAGAATTTTCCGCCGTTCAACATGGCGGTCGATGGCAAGAATTTCGCGCAGGAAAACAACATCGACGGTATTGCCGCTGAAGTGGTGCGTGAGATGTTCAAGCGCGCAAACATTGGTTACAGCATGACCCTGCGTTTTCCGTGGGACCGGGTTTACAAGCTTGCCCTCGACAAGCCCGGTTATGGCGTGTTCTCCACCACTCGCCTGCCTGAGCGCGAAAAACTGTTCAAATGGGTAGGTCCGGTAGGCTCCTATGACTGGATCATGCTCGCCCGCGGCGACAGCCCCATCACGTTAACGTCGCTTGAGCAGGCAAAGAACTACAGGATTGGTGCCTATAAAGGCGACGCCATCGGCGAGCGTCTGAACGCGATGGGCCTGAACCCGATTTTGATGCTGCGTGACCGGGACAACGTGAAAAAGCTCGACAATGGTCAGATCGATCTGTGGGCCGTGGGCGATCCGGTTGGCCGCTATCTGGCGAAACTGGAAGGGGTCACGGGGTTCAAGACCGCGCTGCGTTTCAACAGCGCCGAACTTTACCTGGCAGTCAACAAGAGCACGCCTGACGACGTTGTGGCTCGCCTGCAGAAAGCCCTCGACCAGATGCGTGCCGAAGGCTGGGTCGACGCCGTCAAGGCGCGCTATCAGTAATTGCTCAACCTGCTGCGGGAATGATGTCTTCACGTACGTTGGAAGGCTGCCCATTGATGTCATGGCCGTAAGTGCAGATCTTCAACGGCAGCAGTGTCTGGCGGGCCCATCTTGACCGTGTAATGGTCGATCGGGCGATGTTCGTACGACCAACTGACCGATAATGCGCCTAACCGGTTTTTCCCAATAACCACCTGTGGCTAGGGCGTCGGTCCCGCCGGTTGCAGCTCTATGGCAAGCGCAAGCGGCTGGATGCCGTCCTTGATCAGCGTTTCGAGGTTTGGTTGCAACTCGACAATCGCCAATTCCACGCCCTGCATGCTGCTCCAGCTGACGCGTTTCAATGGATAGCTGCGTGCCACGCTGTCAGTGAAAAAATTGAACTGGACGCTGCCTTCGATCTCTCCATCAGTAATGATCAGACCGTTCTGCCGACTGATGCAGTGGCCGCTGGTGAGTGCATAGGCAGGCGCATCAGGCGGGCTATCGGCGTTTCGAGTATCGATCAGCGTCGCCGTACAGTTCGAGCCCGACCTGCTGTTGATACGGCCGATGTCGTTCCAGTGGTCGCGTGAGCCGTCGGCGTTCAGCAGAACTAGGGAAAGCAGTCCTTCGCCCAGGTCTGCCGCTGCATGAATGGAAAAGGGCAGCAGTGCGGCGATACAGCACGCACCTGTAATCGTTGTTGGTTTCATCATCATCCTTGATAGCAGTATCTTGGCCTCCGTCATGGAGACACCTTCCTTAAGTCGGAATTGACACGTTTATCAAGGCTGAAGCGGTGGTGGACATGGAGCGCAGATATATCGGACTTCGTATAGGGAAAGTGCTGACACAGACTGTGAGGGATCAGCTACAAAACCCATATTGCTCTGTTGCTGTAAGCGGTAGTCAGACTGAACTCACATAAACTCTGGTGCCATTCATGATTTGCACTGATTGCTGATGGATAAAGGGGTCAAGGTCGTCTGTCTGATGAACATTTATCGCGATATATCTTGGTTCTGGCGGTTTCCTGCAGACAAAAAAAGCCCCGCCGAAGCGAGGCTTTTTTCCTTCAGCCTTTACAGGCTGTCGAATGCGTCGCAAATCCATTCCCAGGTCCTGTAGGCACTGAAAATATTCATCGCTAGGCGCAGCAGGCGTTTTATAGGCCGCATACTGTTGTCCTCGTGAAAGGACTGCCTCCCTTGGCGCCTCCCAGCCAAACTCCAAGTCGGTCTCACGCGAATGATCCCTTGAGGCTGGTCCAGCTTCGGGCCTTTCGATAAAGCCGAGACGGGTTCCTAGGCCCGCGTCAAAAGGTCCTGCAACAGGCGTCACCGACCGTTGAGCCGGCTCGCATCTTACCAGTCTTTTGAGGGCCTTTTAGTAACCGCTTTTTACCACTGGCAAAAAAATAGCCTGACCCTGGGAAATTTTTCGTGAAGCAGTTTCTCGGGTTCCGTTTCGGTATATCTGAGGCCCTCAATCGGCTCTTCCAAGGGCCTAAATAGGCCATAATTTATGGTGCCATTCGCACAAAGTGTGTACTATCGGCCTCACACGCGAATGATCCCTTGGGATTGCGGAAATGGTTCCTAAGCCATTTCCATCAGAAAAGCCGCTTCCTAGAGCGGCTTTTTTGTGCCCTTTTTTTGGGAAACCTTTTCCCTATCAACTGCAATCCGGTGAGCTGATAGTGAGAGTAGAGGGCAAGTTTGAGCTCTGGCTGAGAGCGACGCGTACGATCAGCGATACACCCCATTCTTGCCGTGCGCCGCACTCGCCTGATTGCCGCGTTCGCTGATCATGCTGCGCAGGTCGATCCATTCGACGCCCTGGTCCTTGAGTTTGGGCAACTCGCGTTCCAGTACGTCCAGCGTGACCGGGTAGGGGTGACCGATGACCACTGCCGAGCCATGCTTGCGGGCGATTTTGATGGCGGTCTGCAATTGGCGGGTGATGGCTTCAGCCGTGCGCTCGTCGTCCAGAAACACGTCGCGCGAGACGCTGGCGAGGCCGATACGCTGCGCCTCGGCGGCTGCCACGGTTTTCGCGCTGGTGCGGCTGTCCACGAAAAACAGATGACGTCGTTGCAGTTCGGCCATCAGCCAGGCCATCGCGACCGGTTCGGCGGTCATCCGGCTGCCCATGTGGTTATTGATGCCGGCTGCATAAGGCACTTTCAGCAGCGCCGCATTGAGGCGGCTTTCCAGTTCAGGCAAGGGTAGTTCGGGGTGCCAGGCGTAAGGCCCGGTCGCCGGGTCCATCGGCATGTGCAGCATGACCGTCTTGCCTGCGCGGTGAGCCTCGCGGGCAAATTCAGTGGCGTGCGGAGTGTCAGGCATGATCGCCAGCGTTACCGGGCCGGGGAGCGCCAGTGTACGGCTGTCCCGCGTCGGGTTCTGACCCAGGTCGTCGATGATCAGGCTGAGATAGGCCTTCGGCGGCTTGCCGGTGTTCTCGGCTGGCGCTGCATGGGCAGCACCAGTGATCGAGAGTGTCAGCAGTAACAGAGCGAGAGCGCGCATCCGTCAATTGCCGCGGGTGATACTCAGCCCTTTCAGCAGGCTGAGCGCCTGGCTGAGCTGGAAGTCATCATCCTGCGGACGCGCCTTGGCTGCTGCGCCACCCTTGACGGTTGGCTTGTCGGCACCGCCGTTGCCATTGCCCAGGTGACCCATCAGGTCGGCTTCCTTGTAGTTCTCGCCGTCTGCTTCGCTGGTGACCTTGGCCCGACGTACCACGATGTCCGGGTTGATACCCTGCGCCTGGATCGAGCGACCGTTCGGCGTGTAATACAACGCTGTGGTGATCTTCAGAGCGCGATCGTTGTTCAGCGGCAGAACGGTTTGCACCGAGCCTTTGCCGAAGGTGTCAGTGCCCATCAGGATGCCGCGTTTCTGGTCTTGCAGGGCACCGGCGACGATTTCCGACGCAGAAGCGCTGCCGCCGTTGATCAACACCACCAGCGGTACGCCTTCGCTGGCGTCTGCCGGGTCTGCCGAGAAACGCAGTTCGGAGTTGGCGATGCGGCCTTTGGTGTAGACGATCAGGCCTTTGGTGAGGAAGTGGTCCGCCACCTGCACCGCCGATTGCAGCACGCCGCCGGGGTTATTGCGCAGGTCGAGAATCAGGCCGCTCATCTTCTTGCCGTTGTCCTTGCGGAATTTGGCCAGCGCCTTGCCGACTTCGTCCCCGGTCTTGACCTGGAACTGGGTGATGCGGATGTAGCCGTAGCCGTTTTCCAGCATCTGCGCCTTGACGCTCTTGACCTGGATGGTTGCCCGCGCCAGCGTCACATCAAACGGCGTACCGCCATCGCGCACCAGTGTCAGTGTGATCTTCTCGCCGATCTTGCCGCGCATCTTGTCGACCGCTTCCTGCATGTTCTGGCCCTGGGTCGGCGTGCCATTGATCTTCACGATCAGGTCGCCTGCCTCAATGCCAGCCTTGGAAGCAGGTGTGTCGTCGATGGGCGAAACCACCTTGACGAAACCGTCCTCGACGCCGACTTCGATGCCCAGGCCACCGAACTCGCCGCTGGTGCTTTCCTGCAGCTCCTGGAAATCTTCCGGGCCCAGGTAAGCGGAGTGTGGATCAAGGTTGCTGAGCATGCCCTTGATGGCGTTTTCCAGCAGGGTCTTGTCGTCAACCGGCTCGACATAGGCCGCCTTGACCCGGTCCATGACCTCGGCAAAGGTGCGCAGCTCGTCGAGCGGCAGCGGCGGCTTGGCGTTGGCATTGGGCTTGGCGGGCGAGACTGCTGCAGGCGTGGCTGGCGCGGTCTTTTCGGCAGCTTGCGCCAGAGGCGCGCCGATAACGATGGCAATTGCCAGGGCCAGCGAGGTGAGGCGGGACAAATGCAGCATGTCTAACGAACTCCTACAGATATTGACGCCGGCTTATCCTTGAGTGCGGCACCATTGGGCCGGATCGCTGGGGCGACCCTGCTGACGAATAGCAAAGTACAACGCTGCCGTGTCCTGACCGCCACTATTGCCGACCGTGGAAATCGCTTCACCGGCTTTTACAATGTCACCTGCCGACTTGAGCAGGCTCTGGTTATGCCCGTACAGGGTGAGATAACCGTTGCCATGGTCGAGAATGACCAGAAGCCCGGCACCACGCAACCAGTCGGCGAACACCACTCGTCCGCCATGCACGGCATGTACCTGGCTTCCGGCGGCAGCGCTGATCATGACGCCGTCCCATTTGGTTCGCTCGTCATCACCGCGGGCTTCACCGAAACGCGCAAGCAGTCGACCATCAATAGGCCATGGAAGTTTTCCCCGGGCCTCTGCAAAAGGTCCGCCGTAGGAAACTCCGGCACTGGAAACGACTGCGCCGGGGGCTTTGACCGGGCGACGCGGTGTGGGTTCAGCATCGCTTTTTCTGCTGTCGTTGCTGTCATTGCGCGCAACGGCTTGCGCTTCGCGCTGACGCTTTTCTTCCGCCTCGCGGGCTGCAACCAGCGCCTTCTGGCGAGCTTCTTCGGCTTCACGTGCCTGGCGGGCCAGGGTTTCCTCGATGGTCTTGAGAACCTTGGCCAGGTCGGCCTGATCCTGCTGACGCGCCTGCAGTTTCTGATCGCGGGCCTTGTAGTCCTGATTCAGCTTGGCCAGTGCCTGCTGACGCTCCTGGCGCACCTTGGCCAGTTCTTCGCTCTGGCTGTCCAGGTTGCTCTTCTGCACCAGCAACTGTGCCTGTTGCAGGTCGATGTCTTTTTCGACATTGGCCAGCTGGCGCAGGGTTTCATTGAAGTTGCGTAGCTGCTCCAGGCGCGCCTGGCTCAGGTAATCGTAATACGTGAGGGTTCGGGCGAACTTCTCGGGGTGCTGCTGATTGAGCAACAGCTTGAGGTATTCCTGACGGCCACTCTGGTAGGCGGCGCGGGCCTGGATAGCGATCAGGCGTTGCTGTTCAACGCGGGCGCTGTTCAGTTTCTTTTTTTCACTGTCGAGCTTTTGCAGCTCGGTTTCCGTCTTTTTTAGTTCCTTTTGCAGGACCTCGACCTGCTTTTCCAACTTGCCCATTTCGGTTTCGGTGGTGCGCAGGTCCTTCTGGACGCCTGCACGTTCTTCCTGAAGCTTGCCCAGGACTTTTTGCAGCTCCGTCACATCCTGACGCGCAGCATCTATCTGTTTTTGGGTTTGCACACGCTCGTCTTCGGCAAACGCCGGATTGAGCAGGCAGATCAGAGCAAGGGCAATCAAGGCGCGAAGCATGTGGGTGGGCGATACCGAGGAATTGTGAGAAAAAATGTCAGGCTTAGTATGCCCGCCATGCGCTGCAAAAAAAACGCCCCGCAGCCACTGCTTTAGGGCTTGAAACATAAAAAACCGGCTTTGCCTGATGGCTATAGGCCGGTTTTCAGCGTTTTACTTCGCCACAAGGATCGAGTGGCCCGTCATCTCTTGCGGTTTCTCCATGCCCAACAGATGCAGCATGGTCGGTGCCACGTCAGCCAGAACACCACCTTCGCGGACTTTCAGCGGGCGTTTGCCGACGTACACGAAAGGCACCGGCTCGGAGGTATGTGCAGTATGCGCCTGGCCCGTGGAGTCATCGGTCATCTGCTCGACGTTGCCGTGGTCAGCGGTAATCAGTGCTTCACCGCCGACTTTTTCCAATGCCGCGGTAATGCGACCGACGCATACGTCCAGGCATTCCACGGCCTTGATTGCCGCTTCCATGATGCCGCTGTGGCCGACCATGTCGCCGTTGGCGTAGTTGACGATAATCACGTCATAACGCTGATGTTCGATGGCATCGACAATTTTGTCGGTCACTTCCGGCGCGCTCATTTCCGGCTGCAGGTCGTAGGTGGCGACTTTCGGCGATGGAATCAGAATGCGCTCTTCACCCGGAAACGGCTCTTCACGACCGCCAGAGAAGAAGAATGTGACGTGCGCGTATTTTTCGGTTTCGGCGATACGCAGCTGAGTCTTGCCGTTGTCTGCCAGGTATTCACCCAGCACGTTTTTCAGGCTGCCAGCCGCAAATGCCGAGGGCGCAGGGATGCTCGCCGCGTACTGGGTCAGCATCACGTAATTGACCTTGGGCTGACGGGCGCGCTCGAAATCCTTGAAGTCGTCTTCGACGAACACACGGGTCAGCTCACGGGCGCGGTCGGCGCGGAAGTTCATGAACACCACAGCATCGCCATCCTCGACGCGAGCGGGTTCACCGATGCGTGTGGCTTTGACGAATTCGTCGTTCTCGTCACGCGCGTAGGCTGCTTCAAGCCCGGCAACACCGCTGTCTGCGTGAAATTCGGCGGTGCTGTCGACGATCAGGTTATAGGCGGTGGAGACCCGGTCCCAACGGTTGTCGCGGTCCATGGCGAAGTAGCGGCCGATGATCGTGGCGGTGCGGCCCTTGCCCAGGCGAGCGAAGGTTGCGTCCATCAGCTCAAGGGATTTCTTCGCGCTGCGCGGTGGCGTGTCGCGACCGTCGAGGAAGGCGTGCAGATAGATTTTTTCTGCACCGCGCTTGACCGCCAGTTCGGCCATGGCGACCAGATGGTCCTGGTGGCTGTGCACGCCGCCATCGGACAGCAGGCCCATAATGTGGACCGCCTTGCCCGCACCGACAGCTTTATCCACAGCGGCACAGATGGTCGGGTTCTCGAAGAACTCGCCGTCGCGAATCGCTTTGGTCACTCGAGTGAAGTCCTGATACACCACGCGACCGGCACCCAGGTTCATGTGCCCGACTTCGGAGTTGCCCATCTGACCGTCCGGCAGACCGACGTCCATGCCCGACCCTGAAATCAGGCCGTTGGGCATGGTTTGGTAAAGACGATCCATGACCGGCATCTTCGCGGCCAGAATGGCATTGCCTTCATGGCTTTCGCTGTGTCCGAAGCCATCCAGGATGATAAGAACCAGAGGTTTTGGCGTGGCAGTCATAGAACCCACTCGATGCTGGTTGAATAAAGAGAGTAACAAAGTACAAGGGAGCGGCATTTTAGGGACAAGTTCAAACGGCGTCACTGCCGTACGGACTTTGGCCCACCTTGGCTGCTGTGTATACTGGCCGACATTTTAACGCCCTGGAACCTACTGATGGTTGCTCACCTGCTTGAATTCGCCACTAACCACTATTTGATCACCGGTGCCTTCGTCATTCTGCTGGGACTGCTGATCGCTTACGAACTGAGCAAGGGCGGTGCCAGCCTGAGCACTCGCGAGCTGACCGCGCTGGTCAACAGCGACCAGGGCGTGGTCATCGACGTGCGCTCGAAAAAGGATTTCACTGCCGGCCACATCGTGGGCTCCCTGAACTTCCCGCAGGACAAGGTGCTGACCCGTACCGCTGAACTGCAGAAATACAAGGACAAGACGTTGATCATAGTCGATGCAATGGGGCAGCATGCTGGCACCACCGCCCGCGAGCTGCTCAAATCCGGCTTCAAGGCGGCCAAACTGTCCGGCGGTATTTCCAGCTGGCGCGGCGACAACCTTCCCTTGGTGAAGTGAACATGGCCCAAGTCATCGTCTATTCCAGCGACTATTGCCCGTATTGCGTACGTGCCAAACAGCTGTTGCAGAGCAAGAGCGTGGCCTTCGAGGAAATCCGTGTCGACGGCAAGCCGCAACTGCGTGCCGAAATGACCAAGAAGGCCGGTCGCACTTCCGTACCGCAGATCTGGATCGGCTCGACCCACGTGGGCGGCTGCGATGACCTGTTTGCTCTGGAGCGTGCTGGCAAGCTTGATGCGCTGCTGGCCTGATTCCCCTTAAACTTTCAGCCCTATCTGACAAGGATCCGAGATGACCGACCAACCGAACAACGGCGCTGTTGCCAACGAAGAAAACGGCCCACAATTTTCCCTGCAGCGTATCTACGTTCGCGACCTGTCGTTCGAAGCGCCAAAAAGCCCGGCAATCTTCCGCCAGGAGTGGACTCCGACCGTCAGCCTGGACCTCAACACTCGTCAGAAGCAGCTGGAAGGCGATTTCTATGAAGTCGTGCTGACCCTGTCCGTGACCGTCAACAATGGCGACGAAGTTGCTTTCATCGTTGAAGTGCAACAGGCCGGTATCTTCCTGATCAAGGGTCTGGACGACGGCGCAATGAGCCACACCCTCGGCGCATTCTGCCCGAACATCCTGTTCCCTTACGCTCGCGAAGCCATCGACAACCTGGTTGTACGCGGCTCGTTCCCTGCGCTGATGCTGGCCCCGGTGAACTTCGACGCCCTGTACGCGCAAGAGCTGCAACGCATGCAGGAAGCTGGCGAAACGCCAACTGTTCAGTAAGCGTTACCACTGCAAGCAAAAAGCGCCTTTCGGGGCGCTTTTTTGTGCGTCGTCGTTCGCTCTACGCAAACCCGTGCTGGCGCCACGCCTCATAGACGGCCACGGCCACTGTGTTGGACAGGTTCAGACTACGGCAGCCTTCACGCATGGGCAGTCGCAGGCGATGCTCGCTGCTCAGCGAGTCGAGGATGTCGGCGGGCAGGCCACGGCTTTCCGGGCCGAACAGAAATGCGTCACCTGGTTCAAAGCTGACATCGTGAAAAGGCCGAGAGCCTTTGGTGGTGAAGGCGAACAACCTAGGGTTGCCGATCTTCTCCAGACAGCTTGCCAGGTCAGCATGCGTCTGCAGCGTGGCATACTCGTGATAGTCGAGCCCGGCACGGCGCAAGCGCTTGTCGTCCAGCTCGAAACCCAAGGGTTCGATCAAATGCAGGGTGCAGCCGCTGTTGGCGCATAGCCTGATGACATTGCCGGTATTCGGCGGAATTTCTGGTTGAAAAAGGATGACGTGAAACATGCACGGCTCCGAACGAAAGGACGGGATGCATTCTACCCCTGAAGAGGACCCGAGACCGAAGCTATGGCCGCGAGTTCTGGGTTCGATGGCGATTGTCGGCTTTACCGTGGGCACCATAATCGGTCGTCTGCAGCAACCTGACCCCGTTGAACTTGAGCAGATCGAGGAACTGCCTGCCGGGCTGGCGCTCTGGTTCAATGAAGAACCGAAGTACCAAGGGTCGACGGTGGATGGCGCTGTGGTGCTCAACGTCGATGCTTCAGGGCGGCCGTGGACGGGCCAACTGAGGTTCGACAACAGGGTTGCACGCTGGAAGGTGGAGCGAGGTGAGAAGGGGTTGGTGCTGACACTCCTGGCAGCCCGTCCACTTCATGGCGACTGGCGCACTGAGAAGGTGGACGGGCGCTGGAGACTGGAGGTCAGTCTCCGGGAGGAATAAAAGAGGGGAATCCCCGGCCTGCCTGTACCAAGGTCCCCAAAACTGGTGATGTAATACCTATTGCAGAGTGCGTGCCAGTTTTGAGAATTAACCCGAAAGAACAGGCTGACTTAGTCATATCCGGTTAAGCATTTCTTGAGTCCAAAGCCCTTAAACCTCATCAACATACTGAATTTATTAAGTATTTTTCATATTCGAAAACCTTGGATTGGTTGATGAGTCAGCCGCTGTGAATGCTCGGCGCTGGCATCTGGTCGCCCTGAATGTCGCGCCAGGCCCCGCAATGCGGTATCAGCGCATGCACTCAATTTGCGCACCGCAACGACGCACACACCCATACTGATGCATTAATGCTGCTGACCATGCCAGGGCACCAGCCTGCGTTGCAGTGCGCGCAGGCCCAGCTCCATGGCAAAAGCGATCACGGCGATCAGCAGAATCCCCAGCACCACAACGTCTGTCACCAGAAACTGCGCCGCCGACTGCACCATGAATCCCAGCCCGCTGGTGGCAGCAATAAGCTCTGCGGCCACCAGCGTCGACCAGCCCACGCCCAGGCCGATGCGAATACCGGTAAGAATGTCCGGGAGTGCGCTGGGCAGGACCACGTGCCGAATCAACTGCCAGCGCGTCGCGCCCAGCGACTGTGCCGCGCGCACTTTGGTCGGGTCCACGGTGCGAACGCCGGTAGCCGTGGCAATGGCAATCGGCGCGAAGATCGCCAGATAAATCAGTAGTACCTTGGAGAATTCGCCGATACCGAACCAGATAACGATCAGCGGCAGGTAGGCCAGCGGTGGTATCGGTCGGTAAAACTCGATCAGCGGGTCGAATATCCCCTGAGCGATGCGGTTATGGCCGATGGCGATTCCTATCGGGATGGCTGTCAAAATTGCCGCGGCCAGCGCCAGACCGATGCGTTGCAGGCTGGCGCCCAGATGCTGCCAGAGTGTGGCGTCCATGTAGCCCTTGGTTGCCAGCAGCCAGCCTTTGCTCAGCACATCCGCTGGCGGTGGCAGGAACAGCGGCTCGATCCAGCCCCCGGCAGTTACGGCCCACCAAAGAATCAGCAGTACGGCGAGGGTCAGGATGCTGATCGCTCGGGTGCTCAAATAAACCTTCGGCGTGGGGGCAGCCGGTTGTTTGGCGAACGGTTGGCTGATTCCGGTCAGTTCGCGGCTATCTATAAGCTCATGGCTGCCAACAGGCTCAAGGCTACTCATACACGCTGCTCCCGGGTGCGCTGGGAAAACACGCTGGTCAGCACATGCTCGCGGGTTTCGATAAAACGCGGGTCAGACTTTATCGCGCGGGCTGATTCGCCAGCGCTATAGCGAAGGCCGAAGTCCAGGTGCAGATGCTCGGCGATACGACCGGGGTTAGGGGCGAACAGAACAAGGTCGGTGGCGAGGAAAACCGCTTCTTCTATATCGTGGGTTATCAGAAACACCGGCTTGGCGGTACGTTGCCAGACTTGCAGCAATAGCTCCTGCATCTGCTCACGGGTGAAGGCATCCAGCGCACCGAATGGCTCGTCCATCAACAGGATGCGCGGGTCGGCTGCCAGCGCTCTGGCCAGGCCGACGCGTTGCCGTTGTCCACCGGACAGCTGCCATATTCGCCGCTGGTCAAAACCGGCCAGATCCACCAGTGCCAACATCTCCCGCGCTCTGGCTTCACGTTCCGAACGGCCGACACCCGCCAGTTCCAGGCCAAACGCAACATTGGCCAACACGTCCTGCCAGGGCAGCAAGGCATCATCCTGAAAAACTACGCCACGCTCTGCGCTCGGGCCCTCCACGGGAATGCCGTCGAGAGTAATGCGGCCGCTGCCGGGTTTGATGAAGCCGGCGATGAGGTTCAACAACGAGGTTTTACCGCTGCCGGAAGGGCCGAGCGCAACCAGCAGTTGCTGTGGGCCCAGGCTCAGGTTGATGTCCGCCAGCACGGGTGCCGCGGCACCGGGGTACTGAGCGCCAATACGCTCCAGCTGTAATAGCGCCATGCGTGTCTCCTTGTGCTGAGAGCGTTTAGCGTGGGATGAACCGGGCGCTGACGTACGGTGAGTAGTCAGGCAGTACCGCGTCGACCTTGCCCTGTTCTTTAAGGAATGCTGCGGTTTTGGTTACCGCCTCGATGGTCGGTGTACCCAGCAGCGCCGTCTGCTCGGCAGCCAGCGGGTAGACATTGCCTTGCAACAGGCCGGGTACGTCAGACGCCTTGGCGCCAGACAGTCGGGTCAGCTTGTCGACGTTGGCCGGGTTGGCGATCCATGCAGCGGGGTCCTGGCGATACCGGGCGTAGGCATCGAGCGTTACCTTGGCGAAGGCGCTGACAACTTCCGGGTGTTTGCTGGCGAAGTCCTTGCGCACAATCCAGGCATCGAAGGTCGGTGCTCCGACTTTCGCCAGTTCGCCTGAAGTGATCAGCACCTTGCCGGTTTCCTTGGCGACGCCCAGCGCCGGGTCCCAGACGTAAGTGGCATCAATGTCGCCGCGCTTCCAGGCCGCAGCAATGGCAGGCGGCGCGAGGTTGAGGATCGTGACCCTGGCCGGATCGATATTCCAGTGTTTGAGCGCTGCAAGCAGGCTGTAATGGCCGGTGGAGACAAAGGGCACGGCCACTTTCTTGCCGATCAGGTCCTGTGGTGAGTTGATCCCCGAGCCATTACGGGCAACCAGCGCCTCGGCAGCGCCGATCTGCGTGGCTATCAGAAAGGTCTCCACCGGGAGTTTGCGTGTAGCGGCGGCTGTGAAGGGGCTTGAACCGAGATAGCCGATCTGTACGTCGCCGGATGCGATTGCGGTGATGACGTCCGCACCATTATCGAACTTGCGCCAGGCGATTTTCGAGTCAGTGGCTTTTTCGTAGGCGTTATCGGCCTGGGCAACCTTGGCCGGGTCGACGGTGGTCTGGTAGGCGACGGTAAAGTCTGCTGCCTGTGCAATGAATGTTGCGCCAGTCAACGACAGCGCAGTCAGCAAGCGCAGGGAAAAATGCAGTTTCATGATGACGCTCCGAATCAGACGGGCCGAGGACTGGCTGGATAAGGAGGCTAATTGATCTAAGAATCTGCAAATAAAGAACTTTTCGGAATTAGCTTATGAAGTGTTTTTAGAGCCATCTGCAGAACCGATCTGCACATCAGGGACCTGTTACGCATCTGCCAATCGGCTCGGGCGTCACGGCCCGGACACCAAAATTGCTTTTTTGTTCACCTGGGCTACAGTTGAGCGCAAGTTTGAGACGGTAAAAAACGCTGAAAAAGCGTATTTGGAGCGGTTTTTAGAAAATATTTCATGACCGCAGGGCGCTGGCCATCAAAGTGGTGACAACTGTCATATTTCTTCACTAATCTCTCTGAAGTGCCCGTTTTACAAGGCTTTTACTGGCAGGCAAATTGCGCTCTGCCGTTGGGGACTATGACCGGCTGGTCTCGATTTGGCCGGTCACTGGTACAAAACCAAAAGATCTGACGAACGGTACCGAAATAAATTTTGGGAATTACCCGATTAGGTCGATACACTCCGTGACGTCCTGGCTGACACGAGTTGTGACATATGCCTGATTGTTCTTAGAAGCTGCAAAACGGTTTCTTTTGAGTATGAAGATTTTTCACTAACGTGCGGCCACCGACATGCGCGGTCTAGTCAAAAGTCGGGGTGTACAGAATCCATTGACCTCCAGGTCGGGACTGTCACCTATCGCAATATCTCTGGGTCAGGGCAACGCCCGGCACCGGAGACATAAAAAATTAGATTCACGAGGAGCGTAGTTAATGAAGAAGTCCACCCTGGCCTTGGCCGTAACAGTCGGTGTATTGGCCCAGCAGGCCGGTGCAGCTGGTTTCCTTGAAGACAGCAAAGCGTCCGTTAGTTCTCGTACTCTGTATTTCAATAACGACCTGCGTGAAGGCTTTCGTGCATCCGATCAGCGCGAAACCGCTACCGGCCTGAAATTTGACTACACCTCGGGCTTTACCCAGGGCACCGTTGGTTTTGGTCTTGATGCACAAGCCGTGATGGGTCTCCATCTGGGCGGCGGCATTGAACACCACACTGTTAACACGGCCAACACCGTTGTGCCGACCGATACTGATGGTTCTTCGGTCAGCGACTGGTCCCGTGTCGGCGCCAACGCCAAGATGCGCTTCTCCAAAACTGAATTGAAGGTCGGTAACGCTCTGGCACCGAACCTGCCAATTCTGGTCAGCAACGATGGTCGCCTGCTGCCTCAAGCTTTTGAGGGCGGCATCCTGACTTCGAAGGATCTGGACAGCGTTACCTTCACCGCTGGTCAATTGAACAAGTCCATCGGCCGTGCTTCGAGCAACTGGACTGACCTGTCCGTTGCCGGTGCTACTCAGGGCTCCGACCAGTTCCGTTTCGCTGGTGCTGACTGGAAAGTCACCAAAGACCTGACCTTGCAGTACTACTACGCCAACCTGGAAGACTTCTACAAGCAGCACTTCCTGGGTCTGGTTCATGTTTACCCGATCAGCGACAACCAGTCCTTCAAGACTGACCTGCGTTATTTCAACAGCAGCGCTGACGGCAAAAACAGCCAGGCCGCAGCAGGCTATCGTTTCAACAACAACGGTGGTTACGCCTCTCACACCGGTGAAGTCGACAACCAGACCTGGTCTGCCATGTTCACTTACTCCCTGGGTGGTCACGCGCTCATGGTTGGTCACCAGCAAGTGGGTGACAGCGGCGGCATGGTCTACCTTGGTCAAGGTAACGTAGTGGATGGTCGCGGTCGTCCTGAAGGTAACGGCGGCTCAAGCTTCTACCTGTTCACCGATTCGATGATCAACGGCTTCAACCGTGCTGGTGAAAACACCACATTCGGTCAGTACTCGTATGACTTTGCCAAGGTCGGTGTTCCTGGTCTGAAGGCTGCGATTGCTTACTTGAGCGGTGATGACATCCGTGACGTAAACCGCAATCTGGGTACTCACTCCGAGTGGGAACGCGATATGCGCGTTGACTACGTGATTCAAAGCGGCGTGTTGAAAGGCTTCGGCACCACTGTACGTCACGGCAGCTTCCGCGGTGACGTCGCTACTACTGCTGATACCGATCAAACCCGTATCCTCTTCAACTACACCTACAACTTTTTGTAAGTGTACTGAAGCTTGAAGAAACCCCGCCCCGTGCGGGGTTTCTTTTGCCCGTTTTTTGATATTCCTGGCAGGTCTATCAAGCGCATTATTTATTCTTTTTAACTTTTCTCAGCAGGGCGCACAGTAACGTCATACCAAGGCCTACCCGATACAGACAAGGAGCAACACCATGACACTGCGACTTGGCGACATCGCCCCTGACTTCGAGCAGGAATCCAGCGAAGGTCGTATCCGTTTCCATGAATGGCTCGGCGACAGCTGGGGCGTGTTGTTTTCTCATCCTGCAGACTTCACGCCTGTGTGCACCACTGAACTGGGCTTCACCGCCAAATTGAAGGACGAGTTTGCCAAGCGCGGTGTGAAAGCCATTGCGTTGTCGGTCGACCCGGTTGATTCGCACATCAAGTGGATCGATGACATCAACACTACGCAAAACACCCAGGTTAACTTCCCGATTCTGGCCGATGCCGACCGCAAGGTCTCCGACCTGTATGACCTTATTCATCCCAATGCCAACGACACACTGACTGTGCGCTCGCTGTTCGTGATCGACCCGAACAAGAAAGTACGCCTGACGATTACTTATCCGGCGAGTACCGGGCGTAATTTCCACGAGGTTCTGCGCGTTATCGACTCTCTGCAATTGACCGACAACTACAAGGTTGCCACGCCCGCCAATTGGGTGGACGGCGATGATGTAGTGATTGTGCCGTCGATCAAAGACGAAGCCGAGATCAAGCAACGCTTTCCCAAGGGCTACAAGGCCGTCACGCCCTATCTGCGCCTGACGCCACAGCCAAACCGCTGATTTTCGATCTACCAAGCGTGGGGTTATTCGGGCCGATTTATCGGCCCTTTTTTATTCCTCCCTCATAGCCGCCGACTGCGTTGCTCGATCAAGCGCGGACGCAGAGCGTCCAGAACGGCATGCGACGCGCAGCGTCGCACGATAGTCGAGATCATCGTTCCTCACGCTCCAGCGTACGAATGCCGCTAGTGACGCTCCGCCGCCTGTTCAAGATCGGACGCAGAGCGTCGCACGATCGTTGAGATCATCGTTCCTCACGCTCCAGCGTGGGAATGCCTGTCGTGACGCTCCGCGTCATGGATATGCGCCACGCCGCATACTCAAGATCGGACGCAGAGCGTTCAGAACGGCATGCCGCCGTAGCACGCGGCAGGATAGTTGAAAAATAGTGCTGCTCTTTATATTCATTTATGGAATAACTAAATGAATAAATAAGATTTATAGATATAAAAAAGTGCTGTTAATGTCGTCCCTATTCCCGCCTTGTTCGTCTGTGACTGGCTGAGCAGGCACTACCCAACACCCGCTAAAGGAGCGCATATGCGCACTGTCATTTTGCGTCGAGGCCTTGTCGCTCTGTTTGCTGCTGCGGTCGCGCTTGGCGCGGTCACCCAGGCCCAGGCGGAAGATCTGCGCATCGGTTATCAGAAATACGGCACGCTGGTGCTGCTCAAGGCCAAGGGTTCACTGGAGAAGCGCCTGGCCGAGCAGGGCGTAAAGGTTCAGTGGACAGAATTTCCGGGCGGTCCGCAGTTGCTTGAAGGTCTGAACGTGGGCTCGATTGATTTCGGCGTGACCGGTGAAACACCACCGGTTTTCGCTCAGGCCGCAGGCGCGGATCTGCTGTACGTCGCATACGAGCCGCCAGCGCCGACCAGTGAAGCCATCCTGGTGCCCAAAGACTCGCCCATTACCTCGGTCAAAGACCTGAAAGGCAAGAAAGTCGTCCTCAATAAAGGCTCCAACGTCCATTACCTGTTGGTCAAGGCACTGGAAGATGCAGGCCTGAAGTACACCGATATCCAGACTGTCTTCCTTCCCCCGGCTGATGCGCGTGCCGCTTTCGAGCGCGGCAGCGTAGACGCCTGGGTCATCTGGGACCCGTACCAGGCCGCAGCTGAAAAGCAATTGCAGGCGCGGACCTTGAAAGACGGCACCGGCATCGTCGACAACCACCAGTTCTATCTGGCGACCAAGCCTTACGCACAAAAGAATCCGAAGGTGATTCAAGCCCTGATCGAAGAAGTTCGTGCAGTGGGCGAATGGTCCAAGGCCCACCCCGATGAAGTGACCAAACAGGTTGCGCCGTTGCTGGGGCTGCCCGCCGATATCACCCTGACCTCGGTAAAACGCCAAGGCTACGGTGCGCTGTTCATTACTCCACCGGTTGTAGCGGCGCAGCAGAAAATTGCTGACACCTTCTACCAGCTCAAACTGATTCCGAAGCCGCTCAGCATTGCTGATGTGGTCTGGACACCTCCTGCTGCTGTTGCTCAAGCACAGTGATCGTCAGGCCCTTCGAGGAGACAACTCCATGAGCCTCAGTGCTTCGCAACGCATCATTCACCGACTGGCGCCCTGGGCACTTCCAGTCCTGTTGTTGGCCGTCTGGCAGCTGTCGGTCAGCGCCGGGTGGTTATCCACACGCATTCTGCCCGCACCCAGCGCAGTCATTGAGGCGGGTATCAATCTGGTCGCGAGTGGCGAAATCTGGACCCATCTGGCTATCAGCGGCTGGCGTGCCGGGATCGGTTTCGCCATCGGCGGCGGCATCGGTCTGGCTCTGGGCTTTATCACCGGCCTGAGCAAATGGGGCGAGCGCCTGCTGGACAGCTCGGTGCAGATGATCCGTAACGTGCCGCACCTGGCGCTTATTCCGCTGGTCATCCTGTGGTTCGGCATCGACGAGACAGCGAAGATATTTCTGGTCGCGCTGGGCACGCTGTTCCCTATTTATCTGAATACCTACCACGGCATCCGCAACATCGATCCGGCGCTGGTAGAAATGTCCCGCAGCTATGGCCTGTCAGGTTTCAGCCTGTTCCGGCATGTGATCCTGCCAGGTGCTATGCCTTCGATTCTGGTCGGTGTGCGCTTTGCGCTGGGCTTCATGTGGCTGACGCTGATCGTGGCGGAAACCATTTCTGCCAGCTCCGGCATCGGTTACCTGGCGATGAATGCGCGGGAATTCCTGCAAACCGACATCGTGGTACTGGCCATTGTGTTGTACGCCGTCCTCGGCAAACTGGCCGATCTTGCGGCGCGAGGCCTTGAACGTGTGTGCCTGCGCTGGCACCCGGCCTATCAAGTGAGCAAAGGCGGTGCCGCATGACCAGTCTGAAACAGCAACCTCCACATTTGCTGCGCGGTATTCCGCTGGCAGTCCGCAACCTGAAAAAAGCGTTCGGCACTCGCGAAGTGCTCAAGGACATCGACCTGCATATTCCGGCCGGTCAGTTCGTCGCCATCGTCGGCCGTAGTGGCTGCGGTAAAAGTACCTTGCTGCGCCTGCTTGCCGGTCTCGACAAGCCAACCGAGGGTCAATTGCTTGCAGGCTCTGCGCCGCTGGACGATGCCCGCGAGGACACGCGCTTGATGTTCCAGGAGGCGCGCCTGTTGCCCTGGAAGAAGATCATCGACAACGTCGGCCTTGGCCTGAGCGGCGACTGGCGTGCGCAAGCACTCGAAGCGCTCGAGGCCGTCGGCCTTGCCGAACGCGCCAACGAGTGGCCAGCGGCATTGTCCGGTGGCCAGAAGCAGCGTGTTGCTCTGGCGCGTGCGCTGATTCACAAGCCGCGCCTGCTGTTACTCGACGAGCCGTTGGGCGCGCTGGACGCTTTGACCCGCATCGAAATGCAGCAACTGATTGAAAAACTGTGGGGCCAATACGGCTTCACGGTACTGCTGGTTACTCACGATGTCAGCGAGGCAGTCGCCATCGCCGACCGCGTGATCCTGATCGAAGAAGGCCAGATCGGCCTCGACCTTCTGGTCGACCTGCCACGGCCACGTGCTCGCGGCTCGCACCGCCTTGCTGCGCTGGAAGCCGAAGTGCTCAACCGCGTATTGGCCATCCCCGGCTCGCCACCTGACCCGGAACCGTTTTCGCCACTGCCCACGCAATTGCGCTGGGCAAATTAACCCTGATCCCCAAAGGAAGACATGCCATGACTATCAAAGCCATCAACGTTCGCAACCAGTTCAAAGGCACCATCAAGGAAATCGTCCACGGCGATGTACTGTCGGAAATCGACGTACAGACCGCTTCCGGCGTTGTGACCTCGGTCATCACCACCCGCTCGGTAAAAGAGCTGGAGCTGGTCGTCGGCAGCGAAGTCATCGCCTTCGTGAAGTCGACAGAAGTCTCCATCGCCAAGCTGTAAACAATGGGTAAAAAACACCCCGGACGGTCCTGGCCCTCCGGGGTTTTTTGCTGTTTACCTAGCAATTATGTGAGGTAGGCGAAGTATCGGTTTTGCTGGATGCTGATGGCTGGTTCTATTTGAAGCATCAGCCATGACCTCTTCAGCCCAAGCAGTTTTATGCCGCTATCGCTACGACCCGCTGGACCGTCTGGCTTCCAGCTCGCTGGCGGGGCAGGAAGATATCCAGCGCTTCTATCAGAAGAACGTTCTGGCGACCGAGATTCAGGGTGCTTTACGGAGCACGGTCTTTCAGCATGAAGACCGGCTATTGGCTCAACAGCGGCACGTTGATGATCTAGTGGACACGACGCTGCTGGCGACCGATCAGCAACGTTCAGTTTTGCAACTTGTGGATAACACTGGGGTTGAGTCTGTGGCGTATAGCGTCTACGGACATCATCCGGCTGAAAGCGGACTAACCAGTTTGCTGGGTTTCAATGGCGAGCGACGAGATCCGGCGACCGGGCATTATCTGCTGGGGAATGGGTATCGGGCTTATAACCCGGTGTTGATGCGGTTTAACAGCCCGGACAGTCTGAGCCCGTTTGGCGAGGGAGGGTTGAATACTTATGGTTATGTGGGTGGGGATCCGGTTGGGTTTGGGGATCCGTCGGGGCATATAAGTGCGGCGTTGCTTGATAAATTAATACGGGCCGGAATAATTATACGGGCGCCTAAAAAAATACCGTTATCACAGTTGCCTAGCATTGTTGATGATTTGCCATATTCCTCTACTACTGTTTCGTCAACTCCCTCGCTTCCCATTGCGTCATCAACAGGTGAGGGCTTGGCAAGTACAAGTTCAATTTCCAGCTCGTCTGTTGGTCCGAGTGCAGGCGGGACTTTAAAATCTATGGTCAGAAGTTATAA
Source organism: Pseudomonas sp. ICMP 3272 (assembly GCF_001466905.1). NCBI lineage: Bacteria > Pseudomonadati > Pseudomonadota > Gammaproteobacteria > Pseudomonadales > Pseudomonadaceae > Pseudomonas > Pseudomonas sp. ICMP 3272. Next base: position 30,269 of record NZ_LKEK01000038.1, on the reverse strand, counting down.
AGAAACACGTAAAGCTTTTAATCACCTTTATAAATCTGGTACAGATGAACAGCGCAAGGCAGGCTTACTCAAGTTCGCAGAAACAACCTTCCGAAAAGAGTTAGACGTTACAGTGAAAGCGCTCGAATTAATGGAGGCGTCGAAAGGAACCAGTGCTTTTGATCCTGAGAGGTACAATGCTCTGAGCGCCAGGCTTATCGAGCGAGAAAAAAAATATAGCAAACGTTTTACGCCTTATTCTGAAGTTGTGAAGGATATCCGTGAATAGTGAGCTTTAAATAACTCGCTTCCCCAAAAATACCGGCAAATACAACCCCAAATAAGCATCAAACACCCGCACCCCTTCCTCAGCCATGCGCGGTGTAATCTCGTCATGCAATTGCACTGATCGCGCATACACGCGATCCCCCAGTTCCATCGCCAGCGCAAACACGTCCACGTCATCCGGCAGCGCAGGCAACTGGAAGTGACGGTCAAAGACCTCAAGCATCAAATGCCCCAGCTCTATGTCGTGCTGGCGGTCGGCCTGGTTGATTTCGGTAAGCCCATGCTGGGCGAGGATCAATTGGCGGGCGGCAGCGTCGGCGTTGTAGATGGCCAGCATGCGCAGTTCGACGATACGCGACAGGTCGCGCCAGGTAGAGAGCTGGTCGTGATCGATAGGTGCCTGCAGCGACGCGCGGAAAGCCGCGTGAATATCGGCTGTCAGCGCTTCAAGCAGCGCCGGAACGCTGGCGAAGAAGTGGTACACCGAGGAGGGCGGAATACCTGCGCGTTCGGCCACGCTGTAAATCGACAGGCTGGCCACCCCTTGCTCGGCGAGCAACGTACGCGCGGCGTCGAGAATCGAATCGATCCTGGCCTGGCTGCGTGCTTGAGGTTTACGAGGTGCAGCGGCGCGTGTCATGGAGGCGGCTCTTGGATGGACTGGTGGTTATTGTAAGGCATTCTGTCTGAACGAATCTTGATCGTGTTTTAGCTTGCCGTCACATACAGTTATCGCTCCAACGCTCCGCGTGGTTGCGCATTTCTGGACGCTCTGCGTCCGATTTTGAGCATGCGGCGCGCCTCAGAGTTGTGACGCGGAGCGTCATCCACGGCATTCCCACGCTGGAGCGTGAGGAACGAGGAGTGTTCCTCACGCAAACAAAAACGCCGCAAAGCTCAAGGCTTTGCGGCGTTTTGTATTACTCGGCTTCAATCAGACCGTATGCAGGTACCAGTTGTACTCGAGGTCGGAGATGGAGTGTTCGAACTCTTCCAGCTCGCTCTCTTTACAGGCGACAAAAATGTCGATGTATTTTGGATCGATGTACTTGGCCATCACCGGGTTGTCGTCCAGCTCGCGCAGTGCGTCGCGCAGGTTGTTCGGCAGGCTTTGTTCGTGTTGCTCGTACGAGTTGCCTTCTACCGGCGCGCCCGGTTCGACCTTGTTGACCAGGCCGTGGTGCACGCCCGCCAGGACCGAAGCCATTACCAGATACGGGTTGGCATCGGCACCGGCAACGCGGTGTTCGATACGTACCGCGTCGGCGGTGCCGGTCGGTACACGAACGGCGACCGTGCGGTTGTCCAGGCCCCAAGTGGGCGAGTTGGGCACATAGAACTGCGCACCGAACCGGCGATACGAGTTGACGTTCGGGCACAGGAAAGCCATTTGTGCCGGCAGGGTCTCGAGCACACCGCCGATTGCGTGACGCAATGCGGCGTTCTGCTCGGGATCCTCGCTGGTGAAGATGTTCTTGCCATCGCGATCCAGGATCGAGATATGAACGTGCAGACCATTACCCGCCTGACCCGGATAGGGCTTGGCCATGAAGGTCGTGTCCATCTCGTGATCGTAGGCGATGTTCTTGATCAGGCGCTTGAGCAATACGGCGTAATCGCACGCCTTGATCGCGTCGGCGACGTGATGCAGGTTGACTTCGAACTGGGCCGGGGCGCTTTCCTTGACAATGGCATCGGCAGGAATGCCTTGCTCCTTCGCACCTTCAAGTATGTCCTGAAGGCAGTCGACGTACTCGTCGAGGTCGTCGATCAGGTAGACCTGTGTCGAATGCGGGCGTTTGCCGGAAATAGGCGAGCGGGGCGGTTGTGGGCGACCGTTCACGTTCTCCTGATCGATCAGGTAGAACTCCAGCTCGAATGCCGCGCAGATGGTCAGGCCCATTTCGTCGAATTTGGCGACGACCTGACGCAATACTTCACGCGGGTCGGCGAAAAACGGGTCGCCTTCGAGTTCGTGCATGGTCATCAGCAATTGCGCGGTAGGGCGCTTTTGCCATGGCTCGTTGCAAAGGGTGTCAGGGATGGGATAACAGATTCGGTCAGCATCACCGATGTCCAGGCCCAGGCCGGTGCTTTCCACCGTGGAGCCATTGATATCCAGAGCAAATAAAGAGGCAGGCAGGTTGATGCCCTTCTCGTAAACCTTATGGAGGCTGGTGCGTTCGATGCGTTTGCCACGCACCACACCATTCATATCTGCAATCAGAAGGTCAACGTACAGAACCTCAGGATGTTCCTTAAGGAACGCGTTCGCTTCGTTAAGCTGAACGGCACGCGGGGGTACCGACATGATGCAACACCTTTGTTGTTAAAAATATCAATCATCAATGATTGCGGATCTCAGTCAATCCGAAAGCCATGATGAAGTCAATAGAGCCTTTTTTGCCCTAAAACTGCGCCATATGGCCTTTTCTGCCGCTATTTAGGGCGTTTTATTCCGTTTCTGACCGCTGTTAAATACAAGCTAGAGCGGCCTGTCTTCTATTTTTAACGGGTTGTTGTATAAAAAAATGAACGAGGCTAAGCTCGATCGCAACCCAGTAGAGCAACAATAGCGGGGGTCCAATGCTTCACCTTTCCCTGGTCGACACGCGACTATCAAGTCCGTACAGCGCTCATCATGCCTGTGATATCGGTGCTCGTGGTGGGTTGCCACACCTTGCGACATCCCTGAACGGCTATCGAAGCCAGTCTGCTCTACTCTCAATGCTCGACATTACCACTATAACGGCTTCGTCAGTGTGACCGCGGCCGTCTGGAAATCCGGCCCCGCAGCTGTCACCTTACCTCTAATCGGCGTCTGCCGAAACGAGTTGTACAACATGACGCCGATGCGTCTGGAACGCCTGATCACGATCAGGACAATAAAACCCTGAGGTATTTATGAGTACCAACCTCGACCAGCTCACCGATTGGTTGAAAGAACACAAGATTACCGAAGTCGAATGCATGATGTCCGACCTTACCGGCATCACCCGAGGCAAGATCTCGCCGACCAACAAGTTCATCGCTGAAAAAGGCATGCGTCTGCCTGAAAGCGTGCTGTTGCAGACGGTGACCGGCGACTACGTAGAAGACGATATCTACTACGAGCTGCTGGACCCGGCAGACATCGACATGATCTGCCGTCCCGACCAGAACGCGGTGTATCTGGTGCCCTGGGCGGTCGAGCCCACTGCGCAGGTGATTCACGACACCTACGACAAGCAGGGCAACCCCATCGAGCTGTCGCCGCGCAACGTGTTGAAGAAGGTCCTCAAGCTTTACGCCGATCAGGGCTGGCAGCCAATCGTGGCGCCGGAGATGGAGTTCTACCTGACCAAGCGTAGCGACGACCCGGACTATCCGCTACAGCCACCGATCGGGCGCTCCGGGCGACCAGAGACCGGGCGTCAGTCGTTCTCCATCGAAGCGGCCAACGAATTCGATCCGCTGTTCGAAGACGTCTATGACTGGTGCGAACTGCAGAATCTGGACCTGGACACGCTGATCCACGAAGACGGCACGGCGCAGATGGAAATCAACTTCCGTCACGGTGATGCCCTTTCGCTGGCTGATCAGATTCTGGTGTTCAAGCGCACCATGCGCGAAGCCGCGCTCAAGCACGACGTTGCGGCGACCTTCATGGCCAAGCCGATGACCGGCGAACCGGGCAGTGCCATGCACTTGCACCAGAGCATCATCGACATCGAGACCGGCAAGAACATCTTCTCCAATGAAGACGGGACCATGAGCGAGCTGTTTCTGAACCACGTCGGTGGTCTGCAGAAGTTCATACCCGAGCTGTTGCCGCTGTTCGCCCCCAACGTCAACTCGTTCCGCCGCTTTCTGCCTGACACCTCGGCACCGGTGAACGTCGAGTGGGGCGAAGAGAACCGTACCGTCGGCCTGCGCGTGCCGGACGCCGTGCCGCAGAATCGTCGTGTCGAAAACCGTCTGCCAGGTGCCGATGCCAACCCTTATCTGGCCATTGCCGCCAGCCTGCTGTGCGGGTTCATCGGCATGGTTGAAGGTATCAACCCGAGTGCGCCGGTGGTCGGGCGTGGCTACGAGCGTCGCAACCTGCGCCTGCCATTGACCATCGAAGACGCGCTGGAACGCATGGAAAACAGCAAGACCATCGAGAAGTACCTGGGCAAGAAGTTCATCATCGGTTACGTCGCGGTCAAGCGCGCCGAGCATGAAAACTTCAAGCGCGTGATCAGCTCGTGGGAGCGGGAATTCCTGCTCTTCGCCGTCTGATCCCGCAGAGCGCCGCAGCAGCAGGTGTGCGGCGCTCTGATAACTGACCTGAATTAAAGGAAGTGCTGCATGAGTGCCCACAATAATCCGCAAACCCTCGAATGGCAGGCCTTGAGCAGCGAACATCACCTGGCACCGTTCAGCGACTACAAACAATTGAAAGAGAAAGGCCCGCGCATTATTACCCGTGCCGAGGGCGTTTATTTGTGGGACAGCGAGGGAAGCAAGATCCTCGATGGCATGTCCGGCCTGTGGTGCGTAGCCATCGGTTATGGCCGCGAAGAACTGGCCGACGCTGCCAGCAAACAAATGCGTGAGCTGCCTTATTACAACCTGTTTTTCCAGACCGCCCACCCGCCGGTGCTGGAGCTGGCCAAAGCCATTTCCGAAATCGCTCCGCAGGGCATGAACCACGTGTTCTTCACCGGTTCAGGCTCCGAAGGTAATGACACGATGCTACGTATGGTTCGTCATTACTGGGCTCTCAAAGGCCAGCCGAATAAGAAAACCATCATCAGCCGCGTCAATGGCTACCACGGCTCCACTGTCGCCGGGGCCAGCCTGGGCGGCATGACCTACATGCACGAGCAGGGCGACCTGCCTATTCCGGGTGTTGTGCACATTCCTCAGCCCTACTGGTTCGGCGAAGGCGGCGACATGACGCCGGACGAGTTCGGCATCTGGGCTGCCGAGCAACTGGAAAAGAAAATTCTCGAGCTGGGCGTCGAGAACGTCGGTGCGTTCATTGCCGAGCCGATTCAGGGCGCAGGCGGTGTGATCGTGCCGCCCGAGTCCTACTGGCCGAAGATCAAGGAGATCCTTTCCCGCTACGACATCCTTTTCGCCGCCGATGAGGTGATTTGTGGCTTCGGCCGCACCAGTGAGTGGTTCGGTAGCGATTTCTACGGCCTCAAACCCGACATGATGACCATCGCCAAAGGGCTCACCTCCGGGTACGTGCCGATGGGCGGCCTGATCGTGCGTGATGAAGTCGTTGCGGTGCTCAATGAGGGCGGCGATTTCAATCATGGCTTTACCTACTCCGGGCACCCGGTGGCTGCGGCGGTGGCGCTGGAGAACATCCGTATCCTGCGCGAAGAAAAGATCGTCGAACGGGTCAGGTCGGAAACGGCACCGTATTTGCAAAAGCGTTTGCGTGAGTTGAGCGATCATCCGCTGGTGGGCGAAGTCCGGGGTGTCGGTTTGCTGGGGGCCATCGAGCTGGTGAAGGACAAGACCACCCGCGAGCGCTATACCGACAAGGGCGCGGGGATGATCTGTCGAACCTTCTGCTTCGATAATGGCCTGATCATGCGGGCCGTGGGCGACACGATGATCATTGCGCCGCCACTGGTGATCAGTTTTGCGGAAATCGACGAACTGGTGGAAAAGGCTCGCAAATGCCTGGATCTGACGCTGGCGGTATTGCAGGGCTGAAAACGTGGAAAAAAGCGTCGATTCAAGCGCAATGTGCATTGTTTAACGGGTGTCGGCTTGAAAGCCTGCCCAGGAAGTTGCCAGACTAATGGCTACACGCCGCTAACTGACGGTCAGTGATAAAAATACATTGGAGCTACGCATGAAAAAATTTGGCAAGACCCTTCTCGCGCTGTCCCTGATGGGCGTTGTGGCCGCCGCTGCGCAGGCCGATGATAAAGTGCTGCACGTCTATAACTGGTCCGATTACATCGCGCCGGACACCGTTGCCAAGTTCGAGAAAGAATCGGGCATCAAGGTGGTCTACGACGTTTTCGACAGCAACGAGACGCTGGAAGCCAAATTGCTCGCCGGCAAGTCCGGCTATGACATCGTTGTGCCGTCCAACAACTTCCTGGCCAAGCAGATCAAGGCGGGCGTCTACCAGGAACTGGACAAATCCAAACTGCCGAACTGGAAAAACCTGAACGAATCGTTGCTCAAAGCCGTGTCGGTCAGCGACCCGGACAACAAGCACGCATTCCCGTACATGTGGGGCTCGATCGGTATCGGCATCAACCCGGACAAGGTCAAGGCCGCACTGGGTGCTGACGCGCCGGTCAACTCGTGGGATCTGCTGTTCAAGCCCGAGAACGCTGCCAAGCTGAAATCATGCGGCATCAGCTTCCTCGACTCGCCGACCGAAATGCTGCCGATTGCCCTGCATTACCTGGGCTACCCGACCGACTCTCAGGACAAGAAGCAGCTCGCCGAAGCTGAAGCGCTGTTCATGAAGATTCGTCCGTCGATTGGCTATTTCCACTCGTCGAAGTACATCTCGGACCTGGCCAACGGCAATATCTGCGTCGCAGTCGGCTACTCGGGCGACATCTATCAGGCCAAGTCCCGTGCTGCGGAAGCCGGTGGCAAGGTAAAAGTTGCCTACAACATTCCGAAAGAAGGTGCCGGCAGCTTCTATGACATGGTCGCCATTCCCAAGGATGCCGAAAACGTTGAAGGTGCCTACAAGTTCATGACCTTCCTGATGAAGCCCGAAATCATGGCTGAAATCACCAACGCAGTGCGCTTCCCGAATGGTAACGCGGCAGCAACGGCGCTGGTCGACAAGGAAATCACCAGTGACCCTGGCGTTTATCCGCCTGCCGACGTACAGGCCAAACTGTATGCAATCGCTGACCTGCCTGCTGCCACGCAGCGGATCATGACTCGCAGCTGGACCAAGATAAAGTCGGGTAAATAAGCCTGTCATCAAACCTGTGGATGCTGCGTAGCCTTGGCCGCGCAGCAGCCAGCAGACAGGAATATTGCCTAAACCTTTGCTGGTTGGACGCATAGACGGTAAGTTGCGCGCCGGTTTGGTTTTCCGGACGCCCTCCGGCGCTCAGGCCCCTCTGTTAAAAGGACTCATTCTTTGTCTATTTCTATTTTTTCCAAAGCCTTGCTGGCGGCTGCCGGGCTGACACTGTCGATTAGTGCTCAGGCTGAATCCACCGTGCATATTTATAACTGGTCCGATTACATCGGCAAGACCACCCTGGCGGACTTCGAAGCCGCGACCGGCATCAAGCCGATGTACGACGTGTTCGACTCCAACGAAACCCTTGAAGCCAAGCTGTTGGCCGGACGCACCGGCTATGACGTGGTGGTGCCGTCCAATCACTTCCTCGGCAAGCAGATCAAGGCTGGCGCGTTTCAGAAGCTCGACAAGTCGCTGCTGCCCAATTACAAGAATCTCGACCCGGCGCTACTCAAGCGTCTGGAGAAGAACGATCCGGGTAACCAGTACGCCGTGCCGTACCTGTGGGGTACCAACGGCATCGGTTACAACGTCGAAAAGGTCAAGGCCGTGTTGGGCGTCGACAAGATCGACTCCTGGGCCGTGCTGTTTGAGCCGGAAAACATCAAGAAGCTATCCAGCTGTGGCGTAGCGTTTCTTGATTCCGCTGATGAAATGTTGCCGGCGGTGCTCAACTACATGGGGCTGGACCCCAACAGCACCAAGGAAGCGGACTACAAGAAGGCCGAAGCCAAGCTGCTGGCGATTCGTCCTTACGTGACCTATTTCCACTCGTCCAAATACATCACTGATCTGGCCAATGGCGACATCTGTGTTGCCGCAGGATTTTCGGGTGATGTGTTCCAGGCCAAGGCTCGCGCAGAAGAGGCAGGCAAAGGCGTGAAGCTCGCTTACAGCATCCCGAAAGAGGGCGGCAACCTGTGGTTCGATATGCTGGCTATTCCGGCAGACTCGAAAAACATCAAGGCTGCCAGCGCCTTCATCAATTACATGCTTGACCCCAAGGTGATTGCCCAGGTCAGCGATGAAGTCGGCTACGCCAACCCCAATCCCGCCTCCGGCGAGTTCATGGACCAGAAAATCCGCACCGATGCAGCGGTTTACCCGCCTCAGGAAGTGCTGGACCGTCTGTTCGTGAACAGCGAGTTGCCCCCCAAGGTGCAACGTCTGATGACCCGCAGCTGGACCAAGGTCAAGTCGGGCAAATAAAAATCCAGCACCCGGCCGTATTGGCCGGGTTGCCTACCTGTTGGGAGTTTCACCCATGGCAGTTGCCTCCGGCGCCTACAAGAAAGCCCTCGAAGGCGGTCAGCAACCCAAAGAGGTGCTGGTCAAGATTGATCGGGTCACGAAGAAGTTCGACGAGACGATTGCGGTGGACGACGTGTCCCTGCAAATCAACAAGGGCGAGATCTTCGCCCTGCTTGGCGGCTCCGGTTCCGGAAAGTCCACACTGCTGCGCATGCTGGCCGGTTTCGAGCGCCCGACCGAGGGGCGTATCTACCTCGACGGCGTCGACATTACCGACATGCCGCCGTACGAACGTCCGATCAACATGATGTTCCAGTCCTACGCACTGTTCCCGCACATGACCGTGGCGGACAACATCGCCTTTGGCCTGAAACAGGACAAGCTGGCCAAGCCGGAAATCGAAGCCCGCGTGGCGGAAATGCTCAAGCTGGTGCAGATGACGCAGTACGCCAAGCGCAAGCCGCACCAGCTCTCCGGCGGTCAGCGTCAGCGTGTGGCCCTGGCTCGCTCGCTGGCCAAAAAGCCCAAGCTGTTGCTGCTCGATGAGCCAATGGGTGCGCTGGACAAGAAACTGCGTTCGCAGATGCAGCTGGAACTGGTGGAGATCATCGAGCGCGTCGGCGTGACTTGTGTGATGGTGACTCACGATCAGGAAGAGGCCATGACCATGGCCGAGCGCATCGCAATCATGCACCTGGGCTGGATCGCGCAGATCGGCAGCCCGATCGATATCTATGAAACCCCGACCAGCCGTCTGGTCTGCGAATTCATCGGAAGCGTCAACCTGTTCGAAGGTGACGTGATCGAAGACATGGAAGCCCACGCGCTGATCCGCAGCCCCGAGCTGGAGCGCAATATCTATGTCGGCCACGGCGTCAGTACGTCGGTGGAAGACAAGCACATCACCTACGCCTTGCGTCCGGAAAAACTGCTGGTTACCACTGAGCAACCCGGCTTCGAATACAACTGGTCGCGCGGCAAGGTCCACGATATCGCCTACCTGGGCGGTCATTCGGTGTTCTACGTCGAGCTGCCGGGCGGCAAACTGGTGCAGTCGTTCGTCGCCAACGCCGAGCGTCAGGGCGCGCGGCCTACCTGGGGCGATGAAGTCTACGTGTGGTGGGAAGACGACAGCGGCGTGGTACTGCGCTCATGAAAATCCGCAAGATCAAGCGCGCGTTCGAGCGCATAAAGCCCAACGGGCGGCAGATGGTCATCGGTGTGCCGTTCCTCTGGCTGTTCCTGTTCTTTGCCTTGCCGTTTTTGATCGTGCTCAAGATCAGCTTCGCCGAAGCCGACGTCGCGATCCCGCCATACACCGAGATCTTCAGCTACGCCGACGAAAAGCTGCAGATGGTCCTCAACTTCGCCAACTACACCTTGCTCAGTGGCGATGACCTGTATGTTTCGGCCTATCTGGGCTCGCTGAAAATGGCCTTCATCAGCACGTTGCTGTGCCTGCTGATCGGCTACCCGATGGCTTATGCCATTGCCAGCGCCCGTAAAGACCTGCAAACCGTGCTGTTGCTGCTGATCATGATGCCGACCTGGACCGCGATCCTGATCCGCGTCTACGCCTGGATGGGTATTCTCAGCAACAACGGGCTGCTCAATGCCTTCCTGATGTGGCTGGGCCTGATCGACGCACCGTTGCAGATCCTCAACACCAACCTGGCGGTGTACATCGGCGTGGTCTACTCCTACCTGCCGTTCATGATTTTGCCGCTGTACGCCAACCTCGTGAAGCACGACACCAGCCTGCTGGAAGCCGCGTCCGATCTGGGTTCGAGCACTTTCAACAGCTTCTGGAAAATCACCGTACCGCTGTCCAAGAACGGTGTGATCGCCGGCTGCATGCTGGTATTCATTCCGGTGGTCGGCGAGTTCGTGATTCCCGAGCTGCTGGGTGGCCCGGAAACCCTGATGATCGGCCGCGTGCTGTGGCAGGAATTCTTCAACAATCGTGACTGGCCGGTGGCTTCGGCGCTGGCGGTCATCATGCTGCTGGTGCTGATCGTGCCTATCATCCTGTTCAACCGCAGTCAGGCCAAAGAACTGGAGGGCAAGGCATGAACCGCTTTCGATTCTCGAACCTGATGCTCGTTCTGGGTTTGCTGTTCATCTATGCGCCGATGGTGATTCTGGTCATCTACTCGTTCAACGCCTCGCAACTGGTGACGGTCTGGGGCGGCTGGTCGGTGAAGTGGTACGTCGGCCTGCTGGACAACTCGCAGCTGATGGGCTCGGTGATGCGCTCGCTGGAAATCGCCTGCTACACCGCCGTTGCCGCAGTGGCGCTGGGGACCATGGCCGCGTTTGTGCTGACCCGCATCAGCCGCTTCAAGGGCCGGACGTTCTTTGGCGGGCTGGTAACTGCGCCGCTGGTAATGCCCGAAGTGATCACCGGCCTCTCGCTGTTGCTGCTGTTCGTGGCCATGGCGCAGATGATTGGCTGGCCGCAGGAGCGCGGTATCATGACCATCTGGATCGCGCACACGACGTTCTGCGCGGCCTACGTGGCAGTTGTGGTCTCGGCGCGGCTGCGTGAGCTGGACCTGTCGATCGAAGAGGCGGCGATGGACCTGGGGGCGCGTCCGTGGAAGGTGTTCTTGCTGATCACTATCCCGATGATCGCACCGTCGCTGGCAGCCGGTGGCATGATGTCGTTTGCGTTGTCGCTGGACGACCTTGTGCTCGCCAGCTTCGTCTCCGGGCCGGGCTCGACAACCTTGCCGATGGAAGTGTTCTCCGCCGTGCGACTGGGCGTTAAACCTGAAATCAACGCGGTTGCCAGCCTGATCCTGCTAGCCGTGTCACTGGCAACCTTCCTGGCCTGGTTCTTCACCCGTCGCGCGGAAAACAGCCGCAAGCGCGCTGTCCAGCAAGCCATCGAGGAAAGCGCAGCAGACGCCTGGAAGCAGCCAGACCCAAGGCGTGCGCCTGCGGCGTGAAGACCTGATCGTGCCCGGAGGGCGTGGGAGCGAGCTTGCTCGCGAACTGCCGGGTACCGGCAGCAACTAGCTATCCCGGTTTATCGCTCCCACGCTCCAGCGTGGGAGCGCAGCTCTGGACGCTCTGCGTCCGATCTTGATAGCGCGGTGCTACGCAGACTTGTGACGCGGAGCGTCACGAAAGGCGTGCCAACGCAGAGCATTGGCACGATAGTCAAACCCGGTTGTGCCTGATGTACCGTACGTGAAGGTTTCACTGTCGGTTCCCGACAGTTCGCGAGCAAGCTCGCTCCCACGAGAAGCCACATTTCAGGGGTCGGCTATTCCCCCGGCACTAACCGTAAAACCCCTTCCGTATGCTCTGCCACGTCCTTCTCACTGAAGCGCTGTGGCACGTACTCGCCACTCACAAACGCCTTGGCCTGATCCGAATAATGCTTGTCGAACGGCACGCCGCTCTGGCCTACCGGGTTGATACCCAGGCTATGCGCCGGGTCGGCGAAGTCGATAAGGCGGCGGGTCGAAGGGCCGTAGCCGACGGGCCACGGGGCAGGGCGGATGCTGGATGACAGGTTGTTCGGCACTTCATGGGTGCCCGGCGCTGCATACGGGCCAACGTTGAAGATCATGTCCAGCGGCTTTTGCGACCCCATCGGGTGACCCTGAGTAAGGGTGTGTGCCTTGCCCCACACCCATTCATCCGGGTTGGTGCCATACAGCGACCGCAAGTGCGACACGCTGGCTCGCCAGGCTACCTTGACGGTATTGGCGCGGCTTTCTTCATGGGGTGAATTGCGATTGTTCCACCACGGCGAATCGGCATCGGCGGCCAGACGCGGCAGGGCGGCGTCCAGTACGCGGGTCGACAGCAGCGTTTCGAACATCGTATCGCCCAGTTCGTCGTGGAATGTTTCTTCCGTCAGGTCGAACAGGAACTGGTTGAACAGTGTGGCACCCACCGAATCAACGGGGTAATCGCCTTTCCAGCTGGCCAGCCGCTCCACGAGGGCGAGTTCGTCCGGGTCGCTGACGACGCTGCGCAGTACCGGAATCAACGGTTTGAGAATGCTTGGTGCGTAATCGGTCTGCGTGCCCAATTGCAGCGCCTTGCTGGCTGCCAGGTCCCACTTGATGGTGGAGTCACTCAGTTGCCGGTTCAGTTCCTGGCCGCGCTCGGCCGGGTTGTAATAGCCGGGAATCTGCATTCCGGTCGGCGACAGCGGCTGGAAGTTGGCCGACACGATGTAGCCACGCGCCGGGTTTTCTTCGTGCGGGTTGGCGCTGAACGGGTAAAAGCCGAGCTTATCGGCCTGTGCCGTGCTGCCGTCCAGAATGAAACTGGGGTTGACGCCCTGCGGACGGATCGGCAGTTGCGCGGCCGCCCACCAGCCGATATCGCCTTTGGCGTTGGCCCAGACGATATTGAGGCCCGGCGACTGAATCTTCTCGGCCGCGCTACGCATCTTGTCCAGCGTATCGGCGCGGTTGGTCTCATAGAAACCGTCCAGCACCGGATTGGCGGATGCCAGAAACGACCACCACATCGCGATTGGCGTCTGGCCGGCGTTCTTGCCCATCACATTGTTGACGATCGGTCCGTGCGGCGATTCGAGCAGCGTCAGTGTGACCGGGGCCTGGCCCTTGCCAGTGATTTGCTGCTCGGTGCGTTTCATGTCCACCCATTGCCCGTGGTACCAGACCTGATTGGGGTTATCAGGATTGGTCTTCTCGGCGATCAGGTCCACGTCATCGTTCTGGAACATGGTCAGGCTCCAGCCGAAATCCATGTTGTGGCCCAGAAACGCAAACGGATTGAGCCCCGGGAAGTGCCCGTACAGCTCAAAGCCCGGCGCAGAAAGCTGTGCTTCGTACCACACCGAAGGCACCGAGAAGCGGATGTGCGGGTCGCCCGCCAGTATCGGTTTGCCGCTTTGCGTGCGGCTGCCGGAAATCACCCAGGCGTTGCTGCCCTCGAACTGCGGCAGACCTGCGCCTTCCAGCGCCTTGTGGCTCAGCTGGGCCAGCTGCGCCAGGCCTTTCCAGTCGGCGCTGGCCAATGCCGGTTTAGAACCGAGCATGCCGTCCGGATGCCAGTCCAGATCAAACACTTTCAAATATTGCGGGCCCAGTTGATCGCGCACATACGTCAGCAATGGCTCGGTTCTGAATGCTGCCGCAAAGCTGTACGCCAGATAGCCGCCGATGCTGACGGTGTCTTCGGTAGTGAAGCGCCGCTTGGGAATACCCAGCGCGTCGAACTCCATCGGACGTGCGTGGGTGTCCTGATACTGATTGACGCCGTCGATGTAGGCTTCCAGCGCTTTCCAGGTCGGGGTGTTCTTGTCCTGGCGTGCTACATACGCGTCGGCATGCTCGCGAATGCGCAGCGTGCGAAACAGTTTGTCGGTCTCGACCAGGTTCGGCCCGAGTATTTCCGCCAGTTCGCCACGCGCCAGACGCCGCAGCATTTCCATCTGGAACAGCCGGTCCTGAGCATGGGCATAACCCAGCGCTCGATACAGGTCTGCTTCGTTCTCTGCCCGGATGTGTGGCACGCCACGCTCGTCGTAACGCAGCGTGACAGGTGCCTGAAGATGGCTCATGGCAATCTCGCCATCACGGACCGGTTGTTTGCTATTGACGTACCAGCCCGCGCCGCCTGCAAGGATGGCGATGATGATGGCTAGAATGACGAGGCTGCGTTTCATCCGGTTTCTCTGTGAATGGCGTAGGCGGGAATTAAGACTATCGTTGTGACGCAGTTGATTCGATGAAACCCGATACAAGAGCCCGTTCGAAACGGCTTCAGGGCGAATTCGGGCAGGTGAGCTCGCGAGCATCGCCCAATGTGCAGACAGCAATGTGCACGTTCAATGACAGATGTCTGCGATTACAGCCGCTTAGCTTGCCATGCCGGGGCAGACAGAAGAATATCGTTACACAACTTTACGAGTCATTTGTTGAAATCTGGAAACCACATGTCCGTCACGTTCGACCCCGATAACCTGCGTGCCAGCCTGCTGCCGCTGAGCGTTATTGATCCGCTTTCCATGGAGGGACTGGCTTATCAGCGCTTCTACGGTCTTGCCGGACTGGGCGGCGAAAAAGTCATACGCAGCTGGCTGGGGCGTCTCGATGTCGCGGGCTACGAGGTTGTCGGGCAGGTGTGGATGCCTGACAGCCCGGTCGCCACGCTGTTTCTGTTTCACGGTTTTTACGACCACATGGGGCTATACCGGCACGTCATCGAGTGGGCGCTGGAGCAGGGGTTCGCCGTGATCGCCTGCGACTTGCCGGGCCATGGCCTGTCAAGCGGCAGTCGGGCCTGTATCAATGACTTCGCCGAGTATCAACTCGTGCTGCAACGCCTGCTGCTTGAAGCCGAAGGCCTTGGGCTTCCGCATCCCTGGCACCTGTGCGGACAAAGCATGGGTGGGGCCATCGTGACCGATCACCTGCTTCATCAGGGGCATGACACGCCTGCGCAAGGTGAGGTGATCCTGCTGGCACCGCTGGTCAGGCCAAGGGCATGGGGATGGTCGCGGTTGAGTTATCACCTGCTCAAACCGTTCGTAAACGGCATTGCCCGGCGTTTCACCGAAAACTCCAATGCGCCTGCGTTCCTGCCCTTTCTCCTGGCGGACCCTTTGCAGCCGCGTCGCCTGCCCACTGCCT
Organism: Pseudomonas sp. ICMP 3272; assembly: GCF_001466905.1. NCBI lineage: Bacteria > Pseudomonadati > Pseudomonadota > Gammaproteobacteria > Pseudomonadales > Pseudomonadaceae > Pseudomonas > Pseudomonas sp. ICMP 3272. Next base: position 15,128 of record NZ_LKEK01000038.1, on the reverse strand, counting down.
GGGTCGGCGCGTTGTCGCAATGGATCGTGCGTATTGAGCGCGCGCCGCGCAGCCTGCGCAGCCCGTTGATCATTCAAGGTGACGCAGACATGACGGTCGACTGGTCTCACAACCTCACGGTTCTGAAAGGCAAGTTCAGCCAGCCACAAATCCTGATGCTGGGGCACGCCCGGCATCATCTGGCCAATGAATCGCCGGAGTTACGGGCAAGGTACTTTGATTTTCTGGAAGGGCGTTTGCGCTAAGCCGTCGGTACCGATCAGGGGTTCAGGCTCGACGCACTCTGCCCGACGGCCAGACCGGCGCGAATCGCGGCAAGAGCGGCCTGGTAATAGGCTTTGCCTTCCGGAGACTCGGCGAAGGTCGAGAATTCTTCGAGCTCAGGGTCCGACAGGTCGCGATAGACGTACAGCAGCGTGTTGTTCAGGTCGGCGCTGATCTGCGCCATCAGGCGTTCGCGCTGGCCTTCGAGCATGCCTTGCGCCTGACCGCCGCCCAACAGGCCGGGAATCATCTGGCTCAGGCTGTCGGCGGCAACGCCTGCGATGGCCAGGCTGACTTCCGCCCCGGCCTGTCTGGCTGGCAGCGCCTGGGCCAGGTGGCCAATCAGCAACTGACGCGTGGCATCCGCTTCGATATGTGGCAGCCCTTGCGCGTGCTTGGCCAACTGGTCGGCGCGGGTGGCGGTCAGCTCGGCGTTGACGATCTTGCGACCCAGCGGCGACTGAAAAAATTGCAGCGACGGTGTGGGGTCCTTGAGGCTTTCACGCAGGCGCCTGGACGCGCGCTGATCCATGGCCTGGGGGGAAAAACGCTGATTGCTGTTATTGACCAGCGCTTGATAAACCGCAGGCGGCAGGTTGTTGCTGTAGCGCTGTTGGGCAGCCTTGAGAGCATCGTTGAAATGCGCGCGCTGTTCCGGCCAGCCTGCGGCCTTGTACAACTGATCGTAGCTGTCTGCCCAGGCAGGGGAGGTGCAGAACATCAACAGCAAAACAAACAAACGACGCATTGGGGACTCCTGTCGGCAGGCCGCTATTCTCCGGGTGTTAGCGTGGATTTGTCGAGTTATGAGTGCCGCCAGCGAGTGAAATCTCACGCGTGTGATACCACATGTATACGCCTCTGTCGGATTTCATGGCTTATCGATACTATGCACGCCATGCGCATACCCTCTGACCACCCACTGCTGTTGCGAATCGTCGACGACCTGGCCGCCAACGGCTGGTCGCAGCAGAATATTTTCCTGCCCGAAGCTCTGACTCTTGAACTTGAGCAAGAGTGCCGAAAACGTGCTGCCGAAGGCGAGCTCGAGCCTGCCGCTATTGGCAAGGGTACAGCGCAGGAAATACGCGAAGGCATTCGTGGTGACCGCATTCAGTGGCTTGAAGCGGGGCAGGTGCAGTGTTGCGACAGCTATCTGGAATTGATGGAAAGCCTGCGTCAGGCGCTCAATCGCGGCCTTTTTCTGGGGCTGGAGGACTACGAAAGTCATTTTGCGCTGTATCCACCGGGTGCCCGCTACCTCAGGCATGTGGATCGCTTTCGCGATGATGACAAGCGCATGGTGTCGGCGGTGCTCTACCTCAACAATGCCTGGCTGCCCGAGCATGGCGGCCAGTTGCGCATGTATCTCAAGGACGATGTAGCTTACGACGTCCAGCCTACAGGCGGTTGCCTGGTGGTTTTTCTGTCCGGTGATATTCCCCACGAAGTCATGCCTGCCAGCCGTGATCGACTGTCACTGACAGGCTGGTTCAGGCGCCGCAGCAATGAGTTGTTCCAGTGACCTGTAGCCCGTTCATGAAAACTGTTTCATCAATGCAGTGAGCCATTGAGCCCGGCTGCGGTCTATCGTGAGCACTCCTGAGCCGACGGATTTGTTGTGTGAGGGTCGACTTACATCAACTGTAATCGGAGCAATCATGAAATCCTTATTTTCTGGAACGATGGTCGCGGGCCTGTTGCTCAGCGCATCCATGCTGGTCAGCGCCGCCGATATGCCACGCACTGCATCCCCTGAAGGCGCCGAGGTGTACATCATCTCGCCCAAGGACGGTGAAACCGTCACCTCACCGTTCACGGTGCAATTCGGCCTCAAGGGCATGGGTGTCGCGCCTGCGGGTGTCGATGTTCCCGAGACCGGTCACCATCACCTGCTGATCGACGTGAAGGACCAGCCGTCGATGAATGCGCCGCTGCCGGTCAGTGACAACATCCGCCACTTCGGCAAGGGCCAGACCGAAACCGAAATCAACCTGCCGCCTGGTCAGCACACATTGCAATTGCTGATGGGCGACAAAGGCCACATGCCGCTGAACCCGTCGGTCGAGTCGAAGAAGATCACGATCAATGTGAAGTAGGGCTGTCAGTGCTTGTGTGACGCCAAGCGTCACGAACGGCACTCCCACGCTGGAGCCTGGAAGAACACTTATCGTGCCCATGCTCCGCGTGGGCATGCAGTTCTGGACGCTCTGCGTCCGATCTTGAGGGGGCTTGTAGCGGAAGGCGCGCCCATGCAGAGCATGGGCACGCTGATCAGGGCGATCAGAACAGAACGCGGCTGCGGATGGTGCCTTTGATCTGTTGCAGCTTGGCTTGTGCCAAATCCGAGTACTCGGCGTCGACGTCGATGACCACGTAACCGACTTTCTCGTTGGTCTGCAGGAACTGACCGGAGATGTTGATGCCGTTCTCGGCGAAGACCTTGTTGATCTCGCTGAGCACGCCCGGGATGTTCTCGTGGATGTGCAGCAGGCGATGCTTGCCAGGGTGAGCAGGCAAGGCCACTTCCGGGAAGTTGACCGACGACACCGAGGTACCGTTGTCGCTGTACTTGACCAGCTTTTCTGCGACTTCCAGACCGATGTTGGCCTGCGCTTCGGCAGTGGAACCACCGATGTGCGGGGTCAGGATCACGTTGTCCAGGCCACGCAGCGGGCTTTCGAAGATGTCGTCGTTCGAGCGTGGCTCGACCGGGAACACGTCGATTGCAGCGCCGATCAGGTGCTTGTCCTTGATCGCGTCGGCCAGGGCGTCCAGCTCAACGACTGTGCCGCGAGCCGCGTTGATCAGGATGCTGCCCTTTTTCATCGCGCGAATTTCTTTTTCGCCGATCATCCACTGGGTTTCCGAGGTTTCCGGCACGTGCAGGGTAACGATATCGGACATGCCCAGCAGCTCGTTCAGGCTGGACACCTGAGTCGCGTTGCCCAGTGGCAGCTTGGTCAGCGTGTCGTAGAAGTACACCTGCATGCCCAGGCCTTCGGCCAGCACCGACAGTTGCGTACCGATCGAGCCATAGCCAATGATGCCGAGTTTCTTGCCACGGATTTCGAAAGAGTTAGCCGCGCTTTTGATCCAGCCGCCACGGTGGCAGGAAGCGTTCTTCTCGGGGATACCGCGCAGCAGCAGGATGGCTTCGGCCAGTACCAGTTCGGCGACCGAACGGGTGTTGGAGTAGGGCGCATTGAACACTGCAATACCACGCTCACGCGCTGCATTGAGGTCAACCTGGTTGGTGCCGATGCAGAAGCAGCCGACGGCAACCAGTTTCTTGGCGCAATCGAACAGCTCTTCAGTCAACTGAGTGCGGGAGCGGATACCGATGAAGTGTGCGTCGGCGATCTTTTCTTTCAGTTCGGCTTCCGGCAGAGACTTGGTGTGGTACTCGATGCTGGTGTAGCCGGCTGCCTTGAGGACGTCGACAGCGGACTGATGGACGCCTTCGAGAAGAAGGAACTTGATCTTGCTCTTGTCGAGGGAAGTCTTGCTCATCTGCGTAAACCTGTGTCCCGAAGAAAATTGGCAGGGGGTGCCCGGTTCGGCTCTGGGCACGACTCACGGGGGGCGTATGCTAGCATATGAGCCCCGCGAAACCTCATCCCGTAACGTGAACCGTTCTCAGGATGCCCATGAATTGTTCGAGAGTTGAGTCCATGACTGATCGCGCTTTGATTGATGAGCTGCAGACCCTGGTTGACACCGGCAAGGTGCTGACCGATGCCGATTCTCTGCAGACTTACGGCAAGGACTGGACCAAACAATTCATCCCCGCGCCACTGGCTATCGTGTTTCCCAAAACCACCGAACAAGTGCAGGCGATCGTGCGCTGGGCCAATGATCGGCTCGTGGCGCTGGTGCCTTCGGGTGGACGAACCGGGCTTTCGGCGGCCGCGGTGGCTGCCAACGGTGAAGTGGTCGTCTCGTTCGATTACATGAATCAGGTGCTGGAGCTGAATCTGATCGACCGCACGGCAGTCTGCCAGCCCGGTGTGATCACTCGCCAGTTGCAGGCCCTGGCTGAAGAAAGCGGCCTTTATTACCCGGTCGACTTTGCCTCTTCGGGCTCCAGCCAGATCGGCGGCAATATCGGCACCAATGCCGGCGGGATAAAGGTCATTCGCTACGGTATGACCCGCAACTGGGTCGCGGGCCTGAAAGTGGTCACTGGCAAGGGTGATCTGCTGGAGCTGAACAAGGACCTGATCAAGAACGCCACCGGCTATGACCTGCGACAACTGTTCATCGGTGCCGAGGGCACGCTGGGTTTTGTTGTCGAAGCCACCATGCGCCTTGATCGTGCGCCGAAGAACCTCACCGCGATGGTGCTGGGCACCTCTGACTTCAACTCGATCATGCCGGTGCTGCATGCCTTTCACGGCAAGCTCGACCTGACGGCGTTCGAGTTCTTCTCCGACAAATCCTTCGCCCGCGTCATGGCGCGCGGTGACGTACCGTCGCCCTTCGACACGCCATGCCCGTTCTATGTATTGCTGGAGTTCGAGGCGACCACCGAAGACCTGGCCGATCAGGCGCTGGCGACCTTTGAGCATTGCGTGGAGCAGGACTGGGTGCTGGACGGGGTGATGAGCCAGAGCGAACAGCAGTTGCGCAACCTGTGGAAGCTGCGCGAATACATATCCGAAACCATCTCGCACTTCACCCCGTACAAGAACGACATCTCGGTCACTGTCTCGAAAGTGCCGGAATTTCTGGCTGAAATCGATGCCATCGTCGCCAAGTACTATCCTGACTTCGAAGTGCTCTGGTACGGCCACATCGGCGACGGCAACCTGCACCTGAACATCCTCAAGCCCGAAAGCCTCGACAAGGACGAGTTCTTCGTCAAATGTGCGCAGGTCAACAAATGGGTATTTGAGACCGTGGAAAAGTACAACGGCTCGATTTCCGCCGAGCACGGGGTCGGGATGACCAAGCGCGACTATTTGACGTACAGTCGCTCGCCGGTCGAAATCGAATACATGAAAGCGTTGAAAGCGGTGTTCGACCCCAATGGCATCATGAATCCGGGGAAAATATTCGCCGTTTGATGCCTGTCGTATGGTGCATCGCCACGCTAAAACAGCCACGCCACACTTATCAGCCTCAGGAGACGTCATGAGCTACCAGCACAAATATGTCGATGGCACCAACATCCACTTCCCGCTGGGCAAGGTGGTTTGCATCGGCCGTAACTATGCCGAGCACGCCAAGGAGCTGGGCAACCCGGTGCCTACCGAACCATTGCTGTTCATGAAGCCCGGCAGCGCAGTGGTTGCGCTGGAAGACAGTTTCACTATTCCGGCAGACCGCGGCTCGGTGCATTACGAAGCAGAGATCGTTGTCCTGATCGGCAAGCCCTTGAGCAAGAATCCGTCCCGTGAAGAAGTGCTCGACGCGATCAGCGGCTTTGCGCCCGGTCTGGACCTGACCCTGCGTGATGTCCAGTCGCGTCTGCGTGAGAAAGGCCTGCCGTGGGAGCTGGCCAAGTGCTTTGATGGCGCTGCAGTGATCCCGCCTTTCGTTCCGGCTGGCACCTTTACTGACCTGACAGATATAGGCATTCGTCTGACCATCAACGGCAAAGTGGTGCAGGACGGCAACAGCAGCCTGATGCTCAACCCGATTGTGCCGATGATCCAGCACATGGCAGCCAACTTCTCGTTGCAGGCCGGTGACCTGATCATGACCGGCACGCCTGCTGGCGTGGGGCCATTTGAGGCCGGTGACGAAATCGTCCTGGAGCTGGTTGGGCAGGCGCCGTTCAGCAGCGTCGTTCGCTAACTGCGCAGCCGCTTGATGCAGTACCCAAAGCCACACGAGGTCATTCTCGGGTGGCTTTTGTTTATCCGGTGGTTGATAGTTCGGTCGATTTTGCGTTTTTTTCACACCTGCTCTGGATAATCCCGCCGACCCGTGCGGGCACCCATGTCGTCATGAAGTCTCATCTGCTCAGGAATACTTGAATGGCCCTTCCTGCCTCAACGCCCCCTCGCGCAAAAAAACGCTTCGCCTTCATACGCACACTGCGTTGGTATTCGTGGCTGCTGCTGGCTGTCGTGCTGGGCTATGGCCTGTCTCACATCATGCATTGGGATGATCGCGGGCTGCTTTGGCTCAAGGAACGGTTCGAGAGCAACGAAGAGCGCAGCGCAAGTATCTGGCTGCCGGACTATCACGTAGATATCGATGCCAAGGCGCTGCCGGGCATGGAAAAGGACGAGGCTTCTGATCTGTCCTACAGCCCGGTCACCAAAACGCTGTTTGCGGTCATGGGCAAGAATGCATTTCTGGTGGAGTTGACGCTCACGGGCGATGTATTGCGCAAGATTCCGCTGGTGGGCTGGAGCAATCCCGAGGGGGTTGCCGTCATGAATGACGGGTTGATCGCGATTACCGATGAGCGTCAGCACAAGCTGACCGTCGTCAAGGTGACGGCCGATACCAGCACCCTGAACATCGCGGATTTCCCCCAGTACGAACTGGGCAAGTCTGCAAACCAGAACAAGGGTTTCGAAGGCATTGCCTGGGACCCGCGTCGCCAGCAGTTGCTGCTCGGTGAAGAACGTCCACCGGCGCTGTTCACCTGGCAAAGTAACGGCAGTGATGTGCTCAAAGGCGACAAGCAGAAACTCCCGAACCGCTCTCTGGACATGCGCAACCTTTCCTCGCTGAGCATCGACCCGCGTACCGGCCACATGCTGGCGCTCTCTGCCGATTCGCATCTGTTGCTGGAAGTCGACGAACAGGGCGAGCAGGTGAGCTTCATGACCCTGCTGGGCGGTATGAATGGCTTGAAGAATACGATTCCACGCGCAGAAGGTGTTGCGCTGGATGAAGCCGGGACGTTGTACATGGTCAGCGAACCGAACCTGTTCTATTCGTTTCGCAAGCACTGAGCCAGGACGGCAGCCACATAGCTGATAATCAAATAGCACTGCGCCATTAAGTTTGCTTTCAGAATGGCGTGGTATCAATGCCGCCCGCTCAACCTGTCCGAGTCACCTCAATGCGTCGTTCTACCCGCTCTTTACTCCTGCTTCTGGCCCTTGTTCCGTTGGCGATGCTGTTCATGCTCGCCAATGAGCGATACCGCTACGTGGAGCGCGTGCTGTTCGACTGGCAAGTTTTCTGGCAGTCCGACTCGCTCCATTCCATCGGGCTCGATCAGTATCGTGTCGTGACAGAAGAAAAGGTGATCGAGGGGCTTGAGGATGATGTTTCCGGCCTCAGCTACGACCCGGACCGCAAGAGCCTGTTCACGGTGACCAACCAGAACCCCGAACTGGTCGAACTGAGCCTGGATGGCAAGGTGTTGCGGCGCATTCCGCTGGTTGGTTTCGGCGATGCCGAAGCTGTCGAATACATCAGCCCCGGCGTTTACGTCATCAGCGACGAGCGTCAACTGCGGCTGATTCAGATTCATGTGGATGACAGCACAAAAAGCCTGAACGCCGCCGATGCCGAGCAACTGACGCTGGGGATAAGTACCAGCGGCAATAAAGGCTATGAAGGGCTGGCCTATGATTCGGTCGGCAGGCGCCTGTTTGTCGCCAGAGAGCGTGACCCGGTGCAGATCATTGAAGTGCGTGGTTTTCCAAAGACCGATCTTCAGGCCCCCGGCAACCTGCAGGTCATTGCCAACAGCAAGCGCGATGGCCGACTTTCGGTTCGTGATCTTTCCAGCCTGCAATTCGATGAGATCAGCGGCCACCTGCTGGCCTTGTCCGATGAGTCGAAGCGGATTCTCGAACTTGACACCAGTGGTCACCCGATTGGCAGCAGCTCACTGGCAAAAGGGGCGATGGGCCTGAGCAAGGGCGTGCCGCAGGCTGAAGGGATGGCCATGGACGCAGAGGGAACGCTGTATCTGGTGAGCGAGCCGAACCTGTTCTACGTGTTCCGCAAGCCTTGAGCCTGTAAAGCACATGCCCACCTTGCGTGGGCATGACCGGTTTTATCAGCGCTTCAGGGTCTTCACGCCTTCAGCAGTACCGAGCAGCAGCAGATCAGCCGGGCGAGCGGCGAACAGGCCATTGGTGACCACGCCGACAATGGCGTTGATGTTCGCTTCCAGCTCCACCGGGTTGGTGATGCTCATGTTGTGCACGTCGATGATGATATTGCCGTTGTCGGTCAGAACGCCCTCGCGATAGACCGGGTCGCCGCCCAGTTTGACCAGTTGGCGAGCTACGTGGCTGCGCGCCATCGGAATAACCTCGACCGGTAGCGGAAATGCGCCCAGCACCGGCACCAGCTTGCTGCCATCGGCGATACAGATGAAGGTCTTGGCCACGGCCGCGACGATTTTCTCGCGAGTCAGTGCCGCGCCGCCGCCCTTGATCAGGTTCAGGTGCTCGTCGCTTTCGTCGGCACCATCGACATAGAACTCCAGATCGCTGACCGTGTTCAGCTCATACACCGGAATGCCATGGCCCTTGAGGCGCGCGGCGGTAGCTTCCGAGCTGGCGACTGCGCCATCGAATGCCGCCTTGTGTTTAGCCAGCGCATCAATAAAGCAATTGGCCGTGGAGCCGGTGCCGACGCCCACAATGCTTTTGTCATCGAGCTTCGGAAGGATGAAGTCGACAGCTGCCTGGGCGACTGCCTGTTTGAGTTGATCCTGGGTCATGCGGGCTCCACGGTGCCTGATGTAGGTAAAAAGAGGGGGTATGTAAAAAAGGCCCGCATTATAGCGGCGACTGCGCTGCAAAGCCCTGTCATTCGTATGGTCGTCTTTCGGCACGCAGGGTAGACTTCCCGACCTTGCCCGCTTCGTCAGTGATGCCGCCCCGATGCTTGAACACTACGTCAAGAAAATCCTCACCTCCCGCGTGTACGACGTGGCGGTCGAAACCCCGCTGCACGGCGCTCGCCAGCTGTCCGAGCGGCTGGGAAACCGGGTATTGCTCAAGCGCGAAGACCTCCAGCCGGTGTTCTCCTTCAAGATTCGTGGCGCGTACAACAAGCTGGCGCAATTGACCGCAGAAGAGGCCGCACGCGGCGTGGTCACGGCCTCGGCGGGTAATCACGCGCAGGGCCTGGCGCTGGCCGCGCGTGAACTGGGCATTCTGGCGACCATCGTCATGCCGCGCACCACCCCGGAAATCAAGGTCGAAGGCGTGCGCTCGCGGGGCGCCACGGTGGTGTTGCACGGCGATTCATTCCCGGAAGCGCTGGCCTACTCGCTGAAGCTGGTCGACGAACAGGGCTTCGTCTACATCCACCCGTATGACGACCCCGACACCATCGCCGGTCAAGGCACCGTGGCGATGGAGATTCTTCGTCAGCAGCCGGGGCAGCTGGACGCTATCTTCGTACCGGTCGGTGGCGGCGGTCTGATCGCGGGTATCGCGGCATACGTCAAATACCTGCGCCCGGAGATCAAGGTCATCGGTGTAGAGCCGGACGACTCCAACTGCCTGCAAGCGGCAATGGCCGCCGGGGAGCGCGTGGTGCTGAGCCAGGTCGGGCTGTTTGCCGATGGAGTGGCGGTGGCGCAGATCGGCCATCACACCTTTGAAGTGTGCCGTCATTATGTCGATGAAGTGATCACCGTCAGCACCGATGAAATATGTGCGGCGATCAAGGACATCTACGACGACACCCGTTCGATCACCGAGCCCTCCGGCGCGCTGGGCGTGGCCGGGATCAAGAAATACGTCGAGCAGCGCGGCGTCAGCGGCCAGACGCTGGTGGCGATTGATTCAGGGGCCAACGTCAACTTCGACCGTTTGCGTCACGTTGCCGAGCGCGCCGAGCTGGGCGAAGGCCGCGAAGCGATCATCGCCGTGACCATTCCCGAGCAGCCGGGCAGCTTCAAGGCATTCTGCGAAGCCATCGGCAAGCGCCAGATCACTGAATTCAACTACCGCTACCACACCGACCGTGAAGCGCACATCTTCGTCGGCGTGCAGACCCATCCCGAGAACGACCCGCGCAGCGCGCTGATCGCCAGCCTGACCGGGCAGGGTTTTCCGGTGCTGGACCTAGCCACATGGTCGGCGGGCATGCCGAGCGCGTCGACGATGAAGTGGTGCTGCGTTTCGAATTCCCGGAGCGACCGGGCGCGCTGTTCAACTTCCTCAACCGTCTGGGCGGCCGCTGGACCATATCGATGTTCCACTACCGCAACCACGGCGCTGCTGACGGCCGGGTGGTTGCCGGGCTGGTGGTGCCGGAGGAAGAGCGGCATCTGGTGGGCGCAGCGCTGGACGAGATTGGTTACCCGTATTGGGACGAGAGCGAGAACCCGGCGTACAGGCTGTTTTTGGGCTGAGGCCTTAGATACTCCCGTTCCTCACGCTCCGCGTCACAAGAGGACGCAGAGCGTCCCGAACGGCATGCGACGCAGAGCGTCGCACGATAGCGGTAACGTTATCCCTGACGACCCTCGTTCCTCACGCTCCAGCGTGGGTATGCAGCTCACGACGCTCTGCGTCGCAAGAGGACGCGGAGCGTCCAGATCGGCATGCCCACGCTAGCTCTTAAGGCGCGGCCCTTGTGTCCGCGCTGCTAAACTCACCCAAGCCCGATTCCAGAGGAACACCGCGTCATGGAACCCATCACCACCCTCAATACCTTGCACATCGTCGCCATTGCGCTGTTGTTGATCAGCGCGCTGGTGTTGGCCAGCGGGGTGGTCAAGGTGCGTCTTGAAGGCGACACGACCATTCAGAATCGCCTGCTCAAGCGGCCTTTGCTGTTTTTCTGGGTCCTTATGGCCGTGTGCCTGGCGACACTGCCATTCAGCGGCTGGTGGCTGGTGCATTTGAAAGGGTTGTCACTGGGCCAGACCTGGGTGCTGGGCAGCAGCGTGCTTTACACCCTGGGGCTGTGCAGTTGGAGCTGGCTGGTGGTCAGGCTCAACCGGTTGCGCCTCGGTGCCAGGGGCGGCAAGCGAGGTTTTACCCTGGCGCTGACTGTGATCAGCGTCGTGTGCTTTGTGGCGATGGCCGGTCTGATGGGCTTCAAGCCGGCCTGAGTATTGCCGACACTCAGTTACGCAGGGTGATAACCGGCCAGCCGCGTCGCTCGGCTTCGGCACGCAATTTATCGTCCGGATCGACCGCAACCGGGTTGGCCACTTGCTCCAGCAGCGGCAGGTCGTTCATCGAGTCGCTGTAGAAGTAGCTGTCCTTGAGGCTGAACGCGTTATCTTCCAGCCACTGATTGAGGCGTGTCACCTTGCCCTCGCGGAAGCACGGAACGCCCGTAGTACGGCCTGTGTAACGTCCATCAACCATCTCGCATTCAGTTGCCAACAGTGTATCGATGCCCAGGCGCGCCACAATCGGCGCGGTCACAAAGCGATTGGTAGCGGTGATGACCACCAGCTTGTCGCCTGCGTCGCGGTGTTTGGCGATCAATTCCAGCGCCTTGGGCAGCATGATCGGCTCGATGCAGTCGCGCATGAAGTCGCGGTGCCATTCTTCCAGTTGCGCCATATCAGTGTTGCCCAGAATCTCCAGGGTAAAATTCAGGTAGTCGGTCATGTTCAGCGTGCCGGCCAGGTAATCCTGATAGAACTCGTCGTTGCGGGTCTTGTAGGTTGCGGCATCTAGGATCCCGCGTCGGCACAGATAATCGCCCCAGGCATGGTCGCTGTCGCCGCCCAGAAGCGTGTTGTCGAGGTCGAATAAAGCCAGACGCATAGGGTTACTCGCTGAAATAGTTGAAAAAAGAGTCCCAGAATACGAGGTTTTCACAAGTCTTCACATAAGGTGATAAGCCTCGTTGCTGGTTTGATCGCCTTTGTGGAACAATGCGGCGACATGCGTTTGCGAGGTTGTTGCCGTGATCGACCCCGATGGTTTCCGTCCTAATGTCGGGATTATTCTGACAAACGATGCTGGTCAGGTCCTATGGGCTCGGCGTATTAACCAGGATGCCTGGCAGTTTCCTCAGGGTGGAATCAACCCGCAGGAGACGCCGGAAGACGCGCTTTATCGTGAATTGAATGAAGAAGTCGGGCTGGAACGACATGATGTGCAAATACTTGCCTGTACTCGGGGCTGGTTGCGCTATCGTCTGCCGCAACGCCTGGTTCGTACGCACAGCCAGCCGCTGTGTATCGGCCAGAAGCAAAAATGGTTTCTCCTGCGCCTGATCTCCAATGAGCAGCGGGTGCGGATGGATTTGACCGGTAAACCGGAGTTCGATGGCTGGCGCTGGGTCAGTTATTGGTACCCGTTAGGCCAGGTGGTGACATTCAAGCGCGAGGTGTATCGACGCGCACTCAAAGAGCTTGCCCCGCGCCTGTTATCGCGCGACTGACACGGAGTTCGACCCCGAGCCATGCTCAATACGCTGCGCAAGATCGTCCAGGAAGTTAACTCCGCCAAGGATCTCAAGGCGGCGTTGGGCATTATTGTGTTACGCGTCAAGGAGGCCATGGGCAGCCAGGTCTGCTCGGTCTATCTGCTCGATGCCGAGGTCAACCGCTTTGTGCTGATGGCCTCTGAAGGCCTCAACAAGCGCTCCATCGGTAAAGTCAGCATGGCGCCGAATGAAGGCCTTGTCGGTCTGGTCGGCACGCGTGAAGAACCGCTGAACCTCGAAAACGCCGCAGATCACCCTCGTTATCGCTATTTTGCCGAGACCGGTGAAGAGCGTTACGCCTCGTTCCTGGGCGCGCCGATCATCCACCACCGTCGCGTGGTGGGGGTGTTGGTGATCCAGCAAAAGGAGCGTCGCCAGTTCGACGAGGGCGAAGAAGCCTTCCTCGTGACCATGAGCGCGCAACTGGCGGGCGTTATTGCCCATGCCGAAGCCACCGGCTCGATCCGCGGTCTGGGTCGTCAGGGCAAGGGCATTCAGGAAGCCAAGTTTGTCGGTGTGGCCGGTTCGCCGGGTGCTGCGGTCGGTGTCGCGGTGGTCATGCTGCCGCCTGCCGATCTGGAGGTGGTGCCGGACAAGACCGTCACTGACATCGCCGCCGAGCTGGCTTTGTTCCAGAACGCTCTGGAAGGCGTGCGCAATGACATGCGCACCCTGTCAGCCAAGCTCGCCACCCAGCTGCGCCCCGAAGAGCGCGCGCTGTTCGATGTTTATCTGATGATGCTCGATGACGCCTCGCTGGGCAGCGAAGTGACCGATGTCATCAAGACTGGCCAGTGGGCGCAGGGTGCCTTGCGCTCGGTGGTCAGCGAGCACGTCAAACGCTTCGAACTGATGGACGATGCCTACCTGCGCGAGCGGGCCTCGGACGTCAAGGACCTGGGCCGTCGCCTGCTGGCTTACCTTCAGGAAGCGCGGCAGCAGGCACTGGTCTACCCCGACAACACGATTCTGGTCAGTGAAGAATTGACCCCGGCCATGCTGGGCGAGGTGCCGGAAGGCAAGCTGGTCGGCCTTGTATCGGTTCAGGGTTCCGGCAACTCCCACGTTGCGATCCTGGCGCGGGCCATGGGCATTCCCACGGTCATGGGGCTGGTGGACTTCCCTTACTCCAAGGTCGACGGCATCGATCTGGTGGTCGACGGTTATCACGGCGAAGTCTTCACCAACCCCAGCGAAATCATGCGCAAGCAGTTCGGCAAGGTGGTCGAGGAGGAGCGCCAGCTTTCCCAGGGTCTGGATGCCCTGCGTGAACTGCCTTGCGTGACCCTGGACGGCCATCGCATGCCGCTGTGGGTCAATACCGGCCTGCTGGCCGATGTCGCTCGCGCCCAGCAGCGCGGTGCCGAAGGGGTGGGGCTGTACCGTACCGAAGTGCCATTCATGATCAACCAGCGTTTTCCGAGTGAAAAGGAACAGCTGGCGATCTACCGCGAGCAACTGGCCGCCTTCCATCCACTGCCAGTGACCATGCGCAGCCTGGACATCGGCGGCGACAAGTCGCTGTCCTACTTCCCGATCAAGGAAGACAACCCGTTCCTCGGCTGGCGCGGTATTCGCGTCACCCTCGATCACCCGGAAATCTTCCTTGTCCAGACCCGCGCCATGCTCAAGGCCAGCGAGGGCCTGAACAACCTGCGCATTCTGTTGCCGATGATTTCCAGCACCCACGAAGTGGAAGAAGCGCTGCACCTGATCCACCGGGCGTGGGGCGAGGTGCGCGACGAAGGCACCGACGTGCCGATGCCGCCTGTGGGCGTGATGATCGAAGTGCCTGCGGCGGTCTACCAGACCCGCGATCTGGCGCGTCAGGTGGACTTCCTCTCGGTAGGCTCCAACGACCTGACCCAATACCTGCTGGCGGTCGACCGCAACAACCCGCGTGTGGCCGATCTTTATGATTACCTGCACCCGGCCGTGCTCCAGGCCCTGCAAAGCGTGGTGCGTGATGCACATGCCGAGGGCAAGCCGGTGAGCATCTGCGGCGAAATGGCCGGCGACCCGGCTGCAGCTGTGCTGCTGATGGCGATGGGCTTTGACAGCTTGTCGATGAACGCCACCAACCTGCCGAAAGTGAAGTGGATGCTGCGTCAGATCAACCTCAGCAAGGCCAAGGAGCTGCTTGCGCAGTTGATGACCAACGACAACCCGCAAGTCATCAGCAGCTCCCTGCAACTGGCGCTGAAAAACCTCGGCCTGTCGCGCATGATCAACCCGAGCTCGGTCAAAGGGCACTAAGCGCCACGATAGTTATAGAAACTATCGTTCCTCACGCTCCAGCGTAGGAATGCCGTGGGTGACGCTCCGCGTCACGAATCTGCGCCGCACCGCCCGCNCGGACGCAGAGCGTCCAGAACTGCATGCGACGCAGAGCGCCGCACGATAGTGAGGTGATCGTTCCTCACGCTCCAGCGTAGGAATGCCGCAGGTGACGCTCCGCGTCACAACTCTGCGCCGCGCCGCCCGCTCAAGACCGGACGCAGAGCGTCCAGAACTGCATGCGACGC